>JBCNQO010000078.1:0-6505 GCA_039592825.1 Flavobacterium sp. | reverse complement strand
TTTCCACTTTTTATGAACGGTCGTAAAACAAAAAAGCCACCGTTATCGGCAGCTTTTCCAGTTTTTATCTTTTGACTTCAGCACTTAAAATCTTAAGCACTTCAGCACTTACGTCAACATTCCTCCGTCAACGTTAAGGACTTGGCCTGTCACGTACGCACTAAGGTCAGAAGCCAGGAAAAGACAGGCGTTTGCCACATCTTCCGGCGTTCCTCCGCGCTTCAACGGAATGCTGTCTCTCCAGCCCTGAACCACGTCTTCGTTGAGTTTTCCTGTCATTTCGGTTTCGATAAAACCTGGAGCGATCGCGTTGCAACGGATGTTTCTCGATCCCAATTCCAAAGCGACAGATTTCGTGAATCCGATTGCTCCGGCCTTTGACGCTGCGTAGTTCGCCTGACCTGCGTTTCCTTTCACGCCCACCACCGAACTCATGTTGATGATCGATCCGGCGCGGTTTTTCAGCATCGTTTTCTGAACCGCTTTGGTCATGTTGAAAACCGATTTGAGGTTCACGTCGATGACTTTGTCGAAATCTTCCTCTGGCATACGCATCAAAAGGTTGTCTTTGGTGATTCCGGCGTTATTGATCAGGATGTCTACGGTTCCGAATTCTGCCAAAACCGCGTCTACGAACGATTGTGCCTGGGCGAAATCGGCCGCATCGGACTGATAGCCTTTCGCTCTAACGCCCATCGCGTTCAAGGTATCTTCAAGCGCCTTGGCCGATTCTACCGAAGAACTGTAAGTGAAAGCCACGTTGGCTCCGTGTTTGGCGAACGCTTCTGCGATGCCTTTCCCGATTCCGCGGCTCGCACCCGTGATGATGGCCGTTTTTCCTTCTAGTAACTTCATTTTAATTTTGGTAAAGTTGATTTGCAAGTCAAATATAGGAATATTTAAAGGCATGGAAAGTGCGATTTCCTAAAGTTTCCATAAGGTTTTTTAACAATCGTGGAGCCAGCGTTTTGCCGATTCCTTTTTACCTTTAAACCAAGACGGAACGACTATGGAATTGTGGCGAAAATCGGTGAACCTGCAAACGGAATTGCTTTTGGCGAGAAATCGCGAAATGGACGAAAACGCTTTGTTGGCGCAGGTTTCGGAGATTCTCAAGAAAAATGAGTCGGAACGCGATGAGATCCGAAATAGTCTGGATTCTGAAAATTCGGTCGAAGCCAATATTCTCGATTTTGATCTGATGGCGTCCGACAGGATCTTTCATCTGTCCCAAATAAGGAAGATCTGCATCGATTACAGGCTGCGTTTCCTGCCGTCGCACTACTTCAAAGGCGGCATTCCCGACGAGGCTATTTCCCAGATCCGACACATCGAAAAAACGCATGGCACCAAACTTGGCGGATTTCACATCGTTGCTCCTACCAAGACTTTCCAGCTCAGGAATTACGACGATCCGCTTTTGTTCGCGCCAATCGGCAACGGCTATTTCTACCTGATCCACAAATGGGGAAATGACTTGGATTACTTCAGGAAAATCAAGGTTTGGCCGTACCGCAACCTTTTTACTTTCACTTTGATGACGATCGCCATAAGTCTATTTCTCACTTATCTTACGCCAGAAACCAAACTCAGCAAGACTGTTCCGCTGGCCAACGCCATTGTTTTTCTGTTCGCCTTCAAGTCGATTTTTGCCGTGGGAATGTACAGTTTCTTTATTCTGGGCAAGAAATTCAATGCTAGTATTTGGGATAGCGTTTATTACAATAACTGAGTTTTCAGATTTCAGATTTTAGATTGTCAGACTTTAACTTACTTCCGACGTCTCGAGCTATAAAAAGCCACGAGTTCACAAATCTTTCATTCGTGCATTCGTGGCTTTAAAATTTGTCCCGTCTATTCGCGGATCGGACTAGCTTATTTCTTGACGAATCTTGTCGAAGAAACGCCTTTGTCCGAAGTTATTCTGATGAAGTAAACTCCGGAAGTCAAATCGGATACATCCAAAACTTGCGCATTGCCGAAATCCTTGTTCTTTCTGCCCAAAACGTCGTAAATGGCGACAGAAGCGACTTCGACGTCTTGCTTTTTGGAAACGTGAAGCACATTTTCGGCTGGATTCGGATGGATCGAGAACAAATTCGCCAAATCGAATTTCTCGGTCGACAACTGCGTGATCGTCGTGATTGCGGGTTGCGTGACGATCGGGAAATTGTAGTCCATGTAAATGCTTACCGCATTCGAGAAACTGTCGCCTGCAACCAAGGTTCCCGAAGTCCTGATCTTGAACGTCACATAGCCTTGGTTCGCGCCCGACGAAGGCAGGTCGATGTCCTCAAAAATGAATTCCACGACATTCCCGTTTATCCTTGTTGTGAAATCGTGGCTCGCAGTCAAAGGGATTAGTGTGGCGATGTCGAATTTTTCGGCATCGAGAACATCTTTTACCACGATATTTCTAGCTATCGAATTGCCTTGATTGCCGAATCTTGCCGTATAAGTGACATATTGACCTATAACGGATTCGGAAGCTGTTTCGCCTTCGAGGCAAGCCGTGGCGTTCAATACGAGCGAAGATGCGATGATTTGCTTGAAGTTACAGCTGTTGTCTGACGGATATTCGTCTGTGCCGGCAAGTGTAATATTTGCCAAAAGACCAAAAGTATCGCCAACGGAAACCGCAGGAGTTTGGGAGGCCGAGTTGAGATGCAAAGCAAACTGAAAATTGCGTACTTCGGACGGCTGCAGCGCTGAGTAGTTCCAGATCAGTGAATTTGCCGTTTGAGAATCCGGAGCGATCGTGGCAGATGCAAAATCGGATTTGTTTCCGTCAAAAACCACCGAAATAGATCCGCTTTGTACCGAAGTGCCTTTGTTCCGGAACGAGACCGCGTAAACGGCGTCGGCTCCCGGAGTGGCAGACGAAACCGGAGAAACCGAGATCGCAACGTCGTTGTGGATGCCATTGGGAACAATGCAGAAATCCTGGTTCACGGGATTCGAACTTCCGGGAAACTCAACGTTGAGTACGGCAGGTGAAACCGTGTAATAATTCGGGTTTTCCAGAATTGGCGTAATGACCGACTGTCCTTCGAAAACATTTATGGAATAATTTCCGGATTGGTCACCGTATTGGTAGTCATAAGGCGAATTGTTCTGGCTTACCTGGAATTTCATCGACGGCTGAGTCGCATCCGAGGCATCGCAACCATCTGAATCCTGATCTACGCGCGTAGTTCCGGCAACGGTGTAATGACGCGTACCGGGTGTGAAATCGCAGTAGGTGTTCACTTCTACGTTCATTTCCGCAAGTGCGAAATCGGCCTGCCAATCGCTTACCTCGGTCTCGTGCACACAAATGTATCTAAGGTTTGGCAACCCGATTATATTGACAAAAAGTTCAGGATCAATAGAATTCTTGAACAGCAAAACTTCCAAAGGATCGGTTTGGGCAAATTGGACCGTGAGAAGTGCCGGACACCCGTTACAATCGACAAGCGTCAAATTATTGTTGCTTATATAGGCGTTTTCGAGATTTTCCAATCCAGCCATCTTTATGGTTTCCATATTGTTATATGTGGCAACCAGATTCCTTAATGCTACCAACCCTGAAACGTCAAGATGCGAGATCTGATTGTACGACACATCGAGGTAATAAAGCTCCGGAAGGTTTACAAGATTCAGTTGTGAAATAGCATTCGCCCTGCAATCGAGCATCTCCAAATGTTGCAGGCCGGAAACCTGCAGATTAGAAAGCTGAGGATTTTGCGAAACATCCAAAAAAACAAGATTAGCCATGGATGTGGCATCGAGAGCGACAAAATCGTTTTGCATAGCCGACAGGATTTGCAGGCTGGGAAAGCTCGAAAGTCCATCGAGTGAAGTGATTCCCGAATTATTGATGTACAAACTCACAACGTTCGCCACCTCTGACACCTCGATTTCTCCATCGCTGTTGGCATCGATCAACACATGTTCACTGTTGGCGTCGTAAGCCCAAACGTTCGGGTTCAAAAGTGCAGCCTTAAGCGCCGGATCCTGAAAAGTTATGGTTTGGGCATTTACAAAGCTAGCCGCAAAAAGTAGCAAACCAAAAAAATAATTCTGTTTCATCGTTGTTGTTTGGTGTTGGCAGAAAATAAAAAAGCCCGGATTTCTCCGAGCTCAAATATAAAATTTAACAGGAATTATCCCAAAACTTGTTTTACTTTCTTACCGATTTCGGCCGGTGAATCTACCACGTGGATGCCGTTATCGCGCATGATCTGCTTTTTGGCTTGAGCCGTGTCGTCAGATCCTCCAACGATTGCTCCAGCGTGACCCATTGTGCGTCCTTTTGGCGCTGATTCTCCCGCGATGAATCCGATAACCGGTTTGCGGTTTCCGTCGGCTTTGATCCATTTTGCTGCGTCTGCCTCGAGTTGTCCACCGATCTCACCGATCATGATAATGGCTTCTGTCTCTGGGTCGTTCATCAAAAGTTCAACTGCTTCTTTAGTTGTTGTTCCGATGATCGGGTCACCACCGATTCCGATAGCTGTCGTGATTCCAAGACCTTGTTTTACGACCTGATCAGCCGCTTCATAAGTCAAAGTTCCCGATTTTGAAACGATTCCGACTTTCCCTTTCTTGAAAACGAAACCTGGCATGATACCCACTTTCGCTTCTTCCGGAGTGATTACACCAGGACAGTTCGGTCCGATCAATCGGCAGTCTTTTCCTTGGATGTAGTCGTAAGCGCGAACCATGTCGGCAACAGGAATTCCTTCTGTAATGGTAATGATCACCTTGATTCCGGCATCGGCAGCTTCCATAATGGCATCTGCGGCGAAGGCTGGCGGAACGAAGATGATGGTAGTATCGGCACCGGCCTGGTCAACCGCGTCTTTCACAGTGTTGAAAACCGGACGGTCAAGGTGAGTGCTTCCACCTTTTCCCGGAGTTACGCCACCTACGACGTTTGTTCCGTATTCAATCATCTGTGAAGCGTGGAAAGTTCCTTCGCTACCTGTAAATCCTTGTACGATTATTTTGGAATTCTTATTGACTAAAACGCTCATTGGAGTATGTTATTAGGTTTGATTTCGGATGCAAAAATAAGGCTTCGCACCCAATTTTAGGTTATTGTTGGGTCAATTTTTTCAGAATACTTGGCTCATCTGAAAACCGCGGTACAACTTGTCGTCCTTGATTTCCCAGATCACCATAAAATGCGCGAGCAACATTTCCTCACGCGGATTCTCTATCGTCTTGATATAGTGCGAATAACGCACCGTAATGAAATTCCCGTCTTGCAGAATGTGAGAAACCCTGGCCTTCGATCGCATGTAAGCCCGACTGAGTTCGGCCGTTAGTGCCAACAGCTTTTCGCGGTCCAGCACGATGAGTCCTTTGCTGCTTTGCCATTCGATCTCGATTTCCGGGTGGATGTAGGCCGACATGATCTCTGGATCTATCAGCGCATCCGACTTGTAGAACTGCTCGACGAATTTCTTTGGTGCCATTATTTGAGTTTTTTGATAAGTTCCGGAAGGAATCGGATGCCGGCCATTTGCTTCATCATTTCCCTTGACTCGACGGCTGGCGTACCAAAATAAGACTTTCCGCTTTCGAGGGTTTTGCTGATGCCGCTTTGAGCCATGATCACGACTTTGCTTTCGATTCTCACGTCGCTTCTGATGCCGACCTGTCCCCAAATGGTCACTTCGTCTTCGATCACTACGCAACCCGCGATTCCCGTTTGGGCCGCGATAAGGCATTTTTTGCCGATTACCGTGTCGTGCCCTACGTGAACCTGGTTGTCGATCTTGGTTCCGTCGCCGATTGTCGTGTCGCCCGTGACGCCTTTGTCGATTGTGCAAAGTGCTCCGAGGCAAACGTCGTTTCCTATCACCACTCGTCCGCCAGACAACAGTTTATCGAAACCTTCGGGGCGTTTTTTGTAATAGAACGCATCGGCACCAAGCACCGTTCCGGAATGGATCGTCACATTGTCGCCAATAACTGCATTATCATAAATGGAAACATTTGCGTGGATAAGGCAATTCTTTCCTATCGTAACATTGTGCCCGACGAAAACATTCGGCTGGATTATCGTGCCCTCGCCTATGGTCGCCGACTCCGAAATAGCTACAGAGGCCGAGACGAATGGCCTGAAATGGCGCGTGAGCTTGTTGAAATCGCGAAACGGGTCGTCTGAAACCAAAAGCGCTTTTCCGTCGGGGCAATCGACCTGCTTGTTGATAAGCACGATGGTCGCCGCCGACTGCAAAGCCTTGTCGTAATATTTCGGATGATCGACGAACACGATATCGCCCGGCTCCACAACGTGAATCTCGTTCATGCCGTGAACCGGGAAATTGGCGTCGCCAACGAACTCCGAACCTATGATTTCGGCTATTTCCTTAAGCGTGTGTATTTTTGGAAACTTCATCTTGTTAGGATTTCAGATTTTTGATTTTAGATTTCAGATTTACTTGCGGAATCTGAAATCTAAAATCCGAAATCTAAAATTTATTCTTTAACTCGCTCCATGTAAGCTCCGGTA
>JBCNQO010000077.1:0-6534 GCA_039592825.1 Flavobacterium sp. | reverse complement strand
AGTTTGTTGCCTCGATTGCCCGTCACGTGCTGGATTCCGCACTTGGAAATGAGCTGGATTTTGTCTCGCGAAACCTTGGCTTTCTTGAAACCTTGACCAAATTCGGCTTCTGTCGTATAACCGCCGTAAATGTCGGCGTGGTCAAAAGTGGTGATTCCGTTTTCTACGCAAATCTCGATGGTGTGCGCCATCTCTTCGGTAGACAGTTTTTTGTCCCAAGCGCCCCAATTCATGGTGCCCGAAATAATGGGAGATAATGCTGTTTTCAATAGGTGTTTATTTTCGGTCTTAAAATTATAAAAACGAAATCACAAATTCGCCTTAATCACAGGGGTTTCAAAGATTTTTTAACGACCCGTTAACAACTATAAAGTCTAGAAATTTTCACCTTGCGGACGTAAAATTTACACTGAACAAGCATTTAACTAAATTTCTCGAATAATGGAAGACACCAGCGCCGCATTGGACATCCGTGCGATCAATGAAAAAATAGAGAGAGAGAGCGCTTTTATCGACCTTCTGATGATGGAAATGGGCAAAGTGATCGTGGGCCAGAAGCACATGACCGAACGTTTGCTCATAGGATTGTTGGGACAAGGTCACATTTTGTTGGAAGGCGTTCCGGGATTGGCAAAAACTTTGGCCATCAACACGCTTTCTCAGGCGGTTCACGGATCTTTCAGCCGTATCCAGTTTACTCCAGATTTGCTTCCGGCAGACGTTGTGGGAACGATGATCTACAACATCAAGGCCAACGATTTCTCGATCAAGAAAGGCCCGATTTTCGCCAATTTCGTACTTGCGGATGAGATCAACCGTGCACCAGCAAAAGTGCAGTCGGCTTTGCTCGAGGCGATGCAGGAAAAGCAAGTGACCATTGGCGATACAACTTTCAAACTCGACAAGCCATTCTTGGTTCTTGCAACTCAAAACCCGATCGAGCAAGAAGGAACGTATCCGCTTCCGGAAGCTCAGGTTGACCGTTTCATGCTCAAAACCGTCATCGATTATCCGAAGATGGAAGAAGAAAGACACGTGATCCGTCAAAACTTGAAAGGCGGTTTCGAGAAAGTCAACCAAGTCGTGTCCATCGACCAGATTTTGCGCGCCCAAGCGGCCGTTCGCGAAGTTTATATGGACGAAAAAATCGAGAAATACATCCTCGACATCATTTTCGCAACCCGTTATCCAGAGAAATACAAACTCGAAAACCTTAAACCATTGATCAGTTTCGGATCGTCTCCGCGCGGAAGTATCAATTTGGCCACAGCGGCGAAATGTTACGCGTTCATCAAGCGCCGCGGTTACGTGATTCCAGAAGATGTCCGCGCCGTCGTTCACGATGTTTTGCGCCACAGAATCGGTGTCACTTACGAAGCCGAAGCCGAGAACGTCACTTCGGTAGACATCATCAACAAGATCGTCAACGAGGTCGAAGTGCCATAAATTAAGTAGGCAGTGGCAGAAGGCAGTAGCAGTTGTTGCTGTCATTTAGTCATTGGAAACAAACGAGCAATGGATACAAAGGAACTTCTCAAAAAAGTCCGCAAAATCGAGATCAAGACCAGAAGATTGAGCGATCACATCTTCTCGGGCGAATACCACACGTCTTTCAAAGGCCGCGGTATGACGTTCAGCGAAGTGCGCCAATACCAATTCGGTGACGACGTTCGCGCAATCGATTGGAACGTGACGGCGCGCTACAACGAGCCTTTCGTGAAAGTGTTCGAAGAAGAACGCGAGCTCACGATGATGCTTATGGTAGACGTTTCGGGTTCGGAAAGTTTCGGGTCGAAAAACCAGTTCAAGGACGAAATCGTCACCGAGATCGCCGCGACCATGGCGTTTTCGGCAACCCAGAACAACGACAAGATCGGATTGGTCTTGTTTTCGGATCAGATCGAGCTTTACATTCCGCCCAAAAAAGGCAAATCGCACGTGCTTCGAATCATTCGCGAGCTTATCGAATTCAAGCCGAAAAGCCGTAAAACCGATGTCGCCCAAGCGTTGAAATTCCTTTCGTCCGTGCAAAAGAAAAAGGCGATCGTGTTCTTGATTTCGGATTTTATGTCGCCGGAATATGAATTCGTGCTGAAAATCGCTTCCAAAAAACACGATATCACGGGAATCCGGGTTTTTGATGCGAGAGAAGAAAAGCTCCCGAATTTGGGAATGGTTCCGATGTTGGATGCCGAAACCGGCGAACAAAGACTCGTAAACACAGGTTCGAAATCGGTTCGCACCGAATACGAAAAATACTATCACGACAAAGTCAAATACTTCAAGGAAACGTTCTCGAAATGTGGCGCAGGCGTAGTGAACACGCGTGTCGACGAGAGTTACGTGACCAAATTGCTGGGCTATTTCAAATCCAGGACTTAGATGAAAAAAATTCTATACATCGCATTGTTGCTCATTTCGGCTTTCGGCTTTTCCCAAAAGCGCGTCGAGACGAGCATCGATACGACCAAAAACAAGATCGGCGCCCAATTCAACCTGACTTTGAGGGTGAAGGCCGACACCACAGAAAACGTGGTTTTCCCGAGAGGAAATCGCTTCGGATCGCTTGAAGTCATCAGGAATTATGTGGTCGATACGGTCGAGAAAGACGGAAAACTAGAACTTATCAAGCGTTACGGGTTGACCCAATTCGATTCGGGCAAATACCAAGTGCCGCGACTTCCGATTCTTATTGACAAAAAACCGTTCTATTCGGACAGCCTGAACGTGGAAATCGCGAATGTTCCCGTCGATACGCTCAAGCAGAAAATGTACGACATCAAGCCTATCATCGAAGCCGAATCGGTCGGAATTCCTTTTTGGGTCTGGATTCTTGTGGTGATTCTGGTGATTGTCGCGCTAGGTTTCGGAACGTACTATCTGATCAAAAAATTCCAAAAGAAGAAAACCGAGGAAATCATTTACAAATCGCCAATCGAAAAGGCGAATGCGTTGTTGTCGAACCTCGAGAAAAAACAGCTCGTGCAACGCGGTGAAGTCAAGGATTATTATTCCGAACTGACCGATATTGCGCGAATCTATATCGAAGAAGTCATTCACATTCCAGCCATGGAATCCACGACTTCCGAACTCATCGTGGCTTTGCGCGAAGCCGCGTCGAACAAGAAAATGCCGATCAACCAGGAAACGTTCGAAAACCTCGAGAGAGTTTTGAAAACGGCCGATTTGGTAAAATTCGCCAAGTCGCGCCCAATGGACTTCGAGATCGTATCCGACAAGGAAAAAATCGAGAAAGTGATCGTGGTTATCGACAAATCGGTTCCGAAAGTCGAGGAAGACGAAGAAACGGAGATTTTCCGCGAACTCCAACGCAAAAGAGAACTTGCGAGACAAAAGCGCAAACGCATCGTGATTTCGGTGGGAATCGCGGTTTTCCTTTTGCTCGCGACTACGGCTTATTTCGTGTTCACCAAAGGTTTCGATTACGTGAAAGACAATCTTTTGGGGCATCCGACCAAAGAATTGGCAGAAGGCGAATGGGTGAAAAGCGAGTACGGAAACCCGTCGATCGCAATCGAGACGCCAAAAGTGCTTACTCGTATGGACGCCGAAAAATTCCTTCCGAAAGACGTTTTTGCGTTGCTCAAAGATTCTCAGATGTTCGGCTACGGCTCGCTTACCGAAGATTTCTACGTGGGCGTTTCTACGTTGAGCTACAAGAGCGAAGTGCAAATCGATCTGGAGAAGGCGATCGAAGGTTCGGTGGAAATGATCGAGAAAATGGGCGCGAAAAACATGCTTGTGAAACAGGAAGAATACAATACCGGTCAAGGTTTGTCGGGCAGAAAAGCCTACGGAACATATTCCCGAAAAGACAAGATTACCGGCGAAGACGTGAAATTGGTTTATCAGGCATTGGTTTTCGGACAACAGAACGGCTTGCAGCAAATCATCATAATCCATCGCGAAGACGATACTTACGCGAAAGATCTGGCCACGCGCATCCTGAATTCGGTCGAACTTAAACAAGTGATGCAATGATGGAAGGCGTAACATTCATGAACCCGGGATTTTTCTGGTTGTTTCTGCTTATTCCGGTTTTTGTCGGATGGCACATCTGGAAACGCAACCAGCAAACGGCGACTTTCAAGATCTCGTCACTCAAAGGTTTCGGCACATCGACCTCGATTCTGGCGAAAATAAAACCGCTTTTGTTCGCACTAAGGATTTTGGCTTTGAGCGCGATGATCGTGGCTTTGGCGCGTCCGCGGACGGTCGATATCTCGAGCAAAACGAAGACCACGAAAGGAATCGACATCGTGATGTCAATAGACGTTTCGGCCTCGATGCTTGCCAAAGATTTGCGTCCGAACCGAATGGAAGCCTTGAAAGACGTAGCCGAAAAATTCGTCGAAGGCCGACCGAATGATAGAATCGGACTCGTGGTTTACGCAGCCGAAGCTTATACGAAAACGCCCGTCACAAGCGACAAAGCAATCGTAGAAGAAGCTTTGAAGTCTGTCAAATACGACAATGTACTCAAAGACGGAACGGCGATAGGAATGGGATTGGCCACGGCGATAAACCGCATAAAAGACACCAAAGCCAAGAGCAAGATCATCATTTTGATGACAGACGGCGTGAACAATACGGGTTTCATCGAGCCCGAAAGCGCGTCGGACATTGCCAAACAATACGGAATCAAAGTCTACACGATTGGCATCGGAACCAAAGGAATGGCCGAATTCCCTTACCAGATTGCGCCAAACGGCGACTTTTTGTTCCGAATGATGCCTGTTGAGATAGACGAACAACTCATGAAGTCGATCGCCAATAAAACCGGCGGAAAATACTTCCGTGCGACGAGCAAAAGCAGTCTGAAAGGCATTTACGAAGAGATAAACAAGCTCGAAACCACAGAAATCGAGGAACTCAAATTTTACGACTACGACGAGAAATTCCGTCCTTTTGCGCTTTTGGCAATTGGTCTTTTGCTCGTTGAGGTTTCATTGCGAAACACGGTTTTCCGCAGTTTTATTTAAGGATTATGTACGAGTTAGACGAAAAGAAATATCTGTATTTACTCATCGCGATCCCGATTCTCGCGGCCATTTTCCTGTTCAATCTGTACTGGAAACGCCGCAAGCAGAAGGAATTCGGCGATCTGGAAATGGTGAAAAGATTATCGCCCGAAAAATCGACTTTCAAGCACGTTTTGAAATTCTCGGTCGTGGCTTTGGGATTGGCTTGTTTGATAATTGGTTTGGTGAATCCGAAAATCGGCACAAAAACCGAAACCGTGAAGCGCGAAGGAATCGACATCGTGTTCGCCATTGACGTTTCCAAAAGTATGTTGGCCGAAGACGTGGCACCGAACAGGCTCGAGAAATCGAAGCAGATCGTTTCCCAGATCATGAACAATCTTGCGGGCGATCGCGTAGGAATCGTGGCTTACGCCGGAAGCGCGTTTCCCGTTTTGCCCATAACGACAGATTACGCCGCAGCCAAAATGTTCCTGCAAAGTATGGATACCGACATGGTTTCGAGTCAAGGAACGGCGCTCGATCAGGCAATCGAGATCTCGAGTTCGTATTTCGACAAGAAAGACAAAGGCACGAGCAAGATGATCATTTTGATTTCGGACGGTGAAGATCACGAAGGCGGTGCAGACGATGTGGCCGAAGACGCGAAAAAAGACGGTATAAAAATCATCACGATTGGCGTCGGAAGCGAAAAAGGCGGGCCGATTCCATTGAAGGTCGATGGTCAGAATACGGGTTTCAAACGCGATTCCAACGGAGAAGTCGTCGTTACCAAAAGAAATGCCGAAAGCCTGAAAGTCATCGCCAAAAACAGCAAAGGTTACGTAGACGGAAACAACACTAAAGAAGTGGTCGAATACGTGAAAAAATCGCTGGAAAACATCGAAAGGAACGAGTTCGAAAGCCAGCAGTTCACCGATTTCAATTCGCAGTTCCAATGGTTCATAGGAATAGCGTTCGCGCTTTTGGCCATCGACGTTTTCCTGCTCGACAAAAAGACGAAATGGATTAGACGCATGAACCTTTTCAACGAGAAACAATCATGAAGCAATTACTCACATATAGCCTGATTTTCTTCGGACTTTCGTCTGTTTTTGCGCAGGACAAACCCAAAGAGGAAAAAGACAGATCGCTTCCTAAAGGCAATGAAGCTTTCGCCGAAAAGAAATACGCCGACGCCGAAGCCGACTATCGCATTTCCCAATCGAAATTCGCTAAAAAAGCCGCCGCTTCGTACAATCTCGGGAATAGCATTTACGAGCAAAAGCACCAAATCGAGGCCGGTTACGCCTACGGAAACGCAATCAAGAACGCCACGACGCGAGACGAAAAACATCGCGCTTACCACAATATGGGCAACGTGCTAATGGGCATGAAGGACTATCAGGGCGCGGTGAACGCTTATCGTGATGCGCTCATAAACAAGCCTTCAGACGACGAGACGCGCTACAATTACGCTTTGGCCAAAAAGATGCTCAAGGAAAATCCGCCTAAGCCGAACGACAAGGACAAAGACAAGAAAGGCAACGAC
>JBCNQO010000076.1:0-6560 GCA_039592825.1 Flavobacterium sp. | reverse complement strand
GAAAAAAATGGAATACCGACGCTTGAAAAACCCGAATCAGCATAAGTGTAAAAGCGGCGAAAACCAGGAAAATCGCGACATCGAAAAGTATCTGACGTCTTGGAATCCTAACGAATTGCCGAATCGCGAACACCGAAACCAAAGGCACGAACACGATTGACAAAAGTGCGCAGGCGATCAAAGTTCCTATCCCAAAATCCATTCCTGTCATAATTCAGCTGATTTTGTTTCTACAATTTCGGAAAAGGACTTTCGCGAACGAGAACTTCAACCTTTTCTGCCGAAAGATCATAGCCGATTTTCTCCAGATCTTTGATTGAAATACTTTGTTTTACTTCGACGGCCAAAGCTCGCAATTCGATTTTTGAAAGCGTTATGCCGCCGGATTTCTCTACCATTTTCTTGCGATAGACCTCGTCGAAATAATGTTGAAATTGGGAACTTTTCTCGTCGAACCAAACATAGACGAATTTGGGTTCATTGTCTGAAATCACGAATTTTTTTAGCGCCAATTCACGTGCTTGAAACGAGATTTTGAGTCTGTAATTCCCGTCGATCGAGGCGAATGCAAAAAACTGTCCGGATTTGCTCTCATTTGTGATTGCCACCGTCGAATCGTTTCTTGTCAAACTTACTTCCAGAGCGTTGTCCCGCAAATCGCTTCCTATGTTTATTTCGCTTTCGCGGATGACTTTCGGCGTTTTGAAAAATACCATTCCAACGACGGCCAAAAGCACTACAAACGCTATCGCCGTCACTGTCGCAAAGACGACTTTCGGACGCTTGTGATTTCGCATTTTTTCTTTCGGACGCATTTTCGCTTAAACGGATTTGTTTCAAAAACCTACACTCGTACATCGAATCCCGACGCTTTTTCATCGGTTTGATCCATCGCGCCGAGGTTGTGTAATTTCGGAAAAAAATAATGGGCGCAACGGAAAAGTTTATGAGGCATTTTCCTACTTTCGCCCGCCAATCTTAACATCAATCAAACAATGAAAAAAACCTTTACTCTTTTGCTGTCGGCGGTTTGCCTGCAGTTGTTTTCCCAAACTTATAACATTACGGTCTACAACACCCAGAATTCACAAATCATTTCGGACAATATCCAGGATTTCAAGCTCAAAAATGGCACGATCTGGATCGTAACCAACGCGGGCCTTTCGAAAATGGTGGGCGAGACTTTCACGAACTACAGCAACGTTCCGGTGGGTCAGGACATTCTGAACAAAGTGGCCGTTGGAAATTCGGGCACGGTTTACATGTCTACTTACGCTTCGGGCTTCATAAAGTTCAACGGACAGACTTTTACGACTTACACCAACCAGAATTCGCAGCTTCCTAGCAATGTCGCCAACGATATCGCCACAGACAGCGCCGGAAATCTCTGGATCGCTTCTCCTGTCGGGCTAATCAAGTTCAACGGAACGACTTTTACGACTTATATGGCGAACGCACAAGTGAGCACATTGGGTATCGACGGTAACGATAACGTGTATTTTGGTGTGAACGGTATGCTTCGCAAGATCAATCCGAATGGCGTTATTTCTGACATTACCGACGGTGTTTTCAAAATCCTGAAAGCTACCAACAATGGAGTTTACATAAGTACAGGTGACGGATTGGGCAAAATCGTGAACAACCAGTATGAGTATTTGTATTGGATGGGCGGAGAAAGCTGTTTGGCAGACTGCGGACTGGAAACTGCCGACGTAGACAACACAGGTGATTTGTGGCTTGGCCTTATGCCGAACTGCGCCAACGGAGGCGTGCAGCGCTTTACCGACTGTATCGTTTACCACAGCCAGAATTCGGCTATGCCAGATAACATGATCAACGCTATCGACGCGACAACTGCCACAACGGTTTGGGCAGGAACGGCAGAAGGCGGTTTGGTGAAGCTTTCGACAAGCCTTGACACCGAAAACTTTGGTGCCAAATCTTTCGCGATCTATCCGAATCCGGCCAAAAATGGTTTCCAGATCGAGAATGCCAAATTGGTGGCTGGCGTAAAAATTTACGACCTGCGCGGAACCGTAGTGAAAACTTTTAGGTCTGGATTTGAAGGAACACTTGACGTTTCTGGTCTTGACACGGGCGTTTATCTCGTGAAAGGCACAGGCGTGAACGGTGAAACTTTCTCGAAGCGTCTTATCAAGGAATAGTTATTAGTTTAGATTATCTCGAGGCGGGCCCGGTTTTTTCTGGGCTCGCTTTTTTTTTGTGGGATTTGGATTGTTCCGGGACGTTTCTAGCCCCGATGCCGGCGACTAGCCTTTTGCAGGAAAAACCGTGATTTTCTTGGCTTGAAACAGCGACCGCAAGGAAGCTCGTTTCAAGCCTTAGAAAAACCGGCTTTTGCCAGAAAGCTAGTGCCAGGCAGCGGGATTTAGCTTCTTAAAAAAAGAGACCAAAATGTAAGTTTTCTTGTCTACTTTTGTGGCAACCGACAGACTAAACTTCCTACCGATGCCCCATTTCGTGAAACAGGCCACACTGTTTTTGGTGTTGTTGTTTGCGACGACTTTTCACGCCCAGAAAAAAGTGCTGGACAGCCTTGAAACTGCACTTAAAACGCACACCAAAGCCGATACGGTTCGGGTGAATCTGCTCAATAATATCGCTTCGCGGGTTTTTCAGACCGATGCCGACAAAGCGCTAGTTTTGCTAAAGGAATCGGGAACGCTTTCGGACCAATTGCACTATGCGCCGGGAAAGGCCAAGAGTTTGCTGTTTACCGGAAACGCAACTTCTGAGAAGGTTTCGGACCAGACTTTGGTACTGAAATATTACGCCGACGCTCTCGAGGTTTACCAGACTTTGGGCGATAAGGTTGGCATGTCTTCTTGCTATCACAATTTTGGGCGCATCTATTTTCGTCAGGGCGATTACAAAAAGGCCGAGTCGAACTACAAGACGGCAATCGCTTTGGCCGAAGAAGCCAACAGCAACAAGCGTTTCCTGATTAGCATGCGCGGACTCGGGATGGTCTATTCGGAAACGGGCGAATACGAGAACGCGATGGAAATCTACACCAAAGCGGTCGCGATGGATTTGAAAACGGGCAACAAAGCCGGTTTGGCCTATTCTTACAACAACCTCGGAACGGCTTACAAACGTCAGGGGAAATTTGCGGTGGCGCTCGACTATTACACGAAAGCGCTCGAACTGAACACCGAAGTTGGCGACAACAAAGGCATTTGCGCGGCACTTAGCAACGTGGGCGGCGTTTATGCGCTTTTGAAACGGAACGAAGACGCGACGAACTATTTCAACAAGGCGATCGCGTTGGCCGACAAGATAAACGACAAATACGCGAGTTCTGCTTTTCGTATCAACCTGGCTTTGGTCGAGATGGACAGAGGCCGTTTTACCGAGGCGCGTCAGGCGTTGGAAAATGCTCTGGAGTTTTTCCGTCAGATCAATTCCAAACCGAGAATCTCGAGTGCGATGGTGAATCTGGCCACGCTAGATTTTGAGCAGAAAAAGTACGACGACGCCTTGAAAGGTTTCGAGAAAGCCGTGGCGCTGAATAAGGAAATTGGTGCGCAGCGCGAGATAAGTTACTGCTATCTCAAAATGGGCCGCATTTACTTCATTAAGGAAGATTACGAAAAGGCGTTGTTCTATGCCAAGGAAAGCGAAGCTTTGGCCGAGAAGATCAACGTGCTCGATTACCGCAAGGACGTGGCGCGCTTGTTGAGCGAAATCTACTATCAACAACAGCAATACAAATTGGCGTTCGAGAAACAGAACGATCACCTGAAACTTACCGACAGCGTTTTCAGTCCGCAGAATCTCGACAAGGCCGCGCAGGTGAAATACAATCACGCTTACAAGGAAAAAGAAAGCGATTTCAACAAGGTCGTGGCTAGCAAAGACGGTCAGCTCAAGGCGTCTCAGAACGAGACTTTCTGGTGGATTCTGGGCTTTGTGTGTTTGGCGATTTTACTTGGTTTTGGATACGCACTTTACCGCATCCGAAAGGTAAAAATGGAGAACAAACAGTTGCTGACCGAACAGAAATTGCGTCGTTCGCAGATGAATCCGCACTTTATCTTCAATTCGCTTCAGAACGTGCGAAGCCTTATCAACAACA
This sequence comes from Flavobacterium sp., assembly GCA_039592825.1. GTDB lineage: Bacteria > Bacteroidota > Bacteroidia > Flavobacteriales > Flavobacteriaceae > Flavobacterium. Next base: position 2,461 of record JBCNQO010000076.1, on the reverse strand, counting down.
ACCAAAAGGACGAAGCCGTGAATTATCTGAACCAGTTCACGAAACTTACGCGCCAGATCCTGGAATCGTCCGACGAGAATTACACGTCTCTGGCCGAAGAGATCGACTTGCTCGAAAAGTACGTTTCCATTCAGCAATTGCTTTATAACAAGACTTTCGATTTCAAGATAAATGTGGATGATACGATAGATGCCGAAGCCACTTTGCTTCCGCCGATGCTGACTCAGCCATTTATAGAAAACGCCATAAAACACGGGCTTGCGGCCAAAGCCGACGGTGGAATGCTCGAGATCAACTTCCTTTTTAAAGGCGAGAAACTGATTTTTGAAGTGGCCGACAACGGAAGCGGTTTCGACGGATCCAAAAAGTCCGAAAACCACAAATCTATGGCCATGGACATCACGCGCAGACGACTCAAGCACTTCGCCAAGAACGAGTCTGTCGAGGTCAAGGCCGAAAACCTCTTTGACCAATACCGCAACATCATTGGGGCGAAAGTGGCTTTCGAGATTCCGTATTTGCTCGAAGCCTGACGATTTTCCCTCAAATCGCACTTTAACGATTTTCCGATTATCCCAAACGAAAATCCCGTGAAAGCTCACGCTTGTTCATTGAATGAAATTCGCGTTTGGCTTTGGACTATTCTTGCACCGTAAACAGAAAAATATCCGCTTGACGGTAAAAAACCCTTAACCTTAAAACCATAAACAAATGAAAATCGTTGCCCGTATTTTTGGAATCATCTCTATTCTTGTTGCCCTACTTTTTTGTGGACTGAGCATTCACGTAACCGAGAGAGACAAAAACGACACTATCGAAGAAATGGCTCAGGCGCAAAAACAGCTTGACGAGTTCCAAACTCAAATCAATACGACCACTGGCGAAACCAAAGCTTTCTTGGAAGGCGAAATGGCCAAAGCCCAAAAAATCGTAGCCGACGCGCCTCAACCTTCGACTTACCTGATCATTGAAATCTTCCTCGGCGTACTTATTTTGCTTGCGCTGACTTTTGGTGTGTTGCTTTTCGGCAAAAACCCGAAACTCGTTATGCAACTTGCCGCAGCAGCAGTTCTCGTAACGCTTGTTACCTATTTCGCTTCACCAGACGTAGAGCGTGGCATCACTGGCGGAATGACCAACAAAGCTTTGGCATTGACCTCTGGCATACCTGTAGTCATCGCTGGTTTGTGGGCTTTGCTTGCGGCCAAGAAAAGTGCTTCGGCCAAGGTTGCGGTTGCTTAAATAATTGTAGATTCGCCGCCTAATCAATATCCATAACAAACAAATTACTCCAATGAAAAAAATGTTGCTCGCGGCGCTTTTGGCCGTGACCTTGAACAGCAATGCCCAATTGCAGGCTTTCATCAACGGAAAGGAAGTGAAAAACGGCGCTACGATCTTGCCGAAAGACTTGCCTTCGTTGCAGATCAGTTTCAAGAATCCTAAAAAAGTGACCGTGATTTCTGGCGCGGCCGTGCTTTATGCGCAGCTTCTGGACACAGAAAAGAAAGACATCCAAATGTTCTTTACACAAAAAGAAGGTTACGTTGCCATTGACGATTTCTTCAAAAGTGCCGTAAACAAGAAGCACAAGGTTTTTGGCCAGGACGGATTCCCGAACCGTGGCAACACACTCGATTGGATCATCGACGGCGCGAAAGGTCAGGAAAAGCAAAAAACGATGACTTTGAAAGTGGGCTTTTACGTGGTTGAAGAAACCGGTTACCGCACTTATGGCCCGCAGGTTCAGTTGAACGAGCCTTTGAATTTCAATGTTCCGGTTTGGGATACGAAAAACCTCGAGCTTCCATTTTTGGATCTTTACCTCGACAAGACCAATGTTTCGGGCGACATCGACCACAAACAGACAGGAAGACTTGAAAACAAGGAAACGATTGTGGGTTACAGACTTCGCGACAAGGAAATCTGGTATGGCGCATTTACCGTGAGCAGCGACAATTTTCCGGGCATGAACCTTAACGAACTCGCAGACGATTTCATCCACGGTGGAACAGTTTGGGCGAATTACAACAACTTGTACAACTCCAAAAAACCGCCGTTCAAGAATTACGACATCGCCAAATACACGATTCCTTACGACGATTTCAACGGGCTTTGCGACGAGAAATTGCGACTTTCAGAGCTTTCTTACCACGTGAACAAAGCGCTCAAGAAAAGCGATAACCTTATGAGTCTTTACGAGCAAGTTACGGTAAACGGAATGAAAGGCTACAAATTCACGAGCAAAGTAGAAGAACGCGAGCACATCAACGCCAGCGACTGGAAAGAAAGAGGCAATTTCGTGATCTACATTCTCGAGCATCCGAAAAACCCTAAACTTACGCTTGTGGTAAGCAGCAATCTTGGCAACAACAAAAACAATCTTGCCGAAACCGACGCTGTTTTGCTCAAGTTCATCAACGGCATCAAGAAATAAATCAATACCTAACCAATTTTTGAT
>JBCNQO010000075.1:0-6569 GCA_039592825.1 Flavobacterium sp. | reverse complement strand
TTTTTGAAAAAAGAGCCTGCTAAATTTAGCAGGCTCTTTTATTCTTATATTATAAATTTTCAAGAATTGTTTTCATTTCTTCTATAACAATTCTAATAGCAACAAAGCTGGTGGCGATGTAGAGAAATTCATCCTTAAAGCCAAAGACAAGAACGATCCGTTCCGTTTGATGGGCTTCGGACACCGCGTTTACAAGAACTTCGATCCACGCGCGAAAATCATCAAGAAAGCCGCAGACGAAGTTTTGACGGCGCTTGGCGTAAACGATCCGCTTCTCGATATCGCGATGAAACTCGAGCAAGCCGCGTTGAACGACGAATATTTCAAAGCACGCAGTTTGTACCCGAACGTAGATTTCTACTCGGGAATCATCTACCGCGCTTTGGGAATCCCAACCGAAATGTTCACGGTAATGTTCGCCATCGGGCGTTTGCCGGGATGGGTTGCCCAGTGGAAAGAAATGCGTCTGAACAAAGAACCTATCGGGCGTCCGCGCCAGGTTTACACAGGAAGCCCGTTGCGCGCTTTCGTAGAAGTAGACAAGCGATAATCTCAATTATAATGCAAAGCCTCCCAATCGGGAGGTTTTTTTATGCCATAACCGAATAAAGCCCTACTTTAGACGACGTTTTCCAGCTATGATAAAAACGGCCTACATCGCGGTTTCGGGCGAAAAGCGTCCACTAGAATTCGAGATTCCGCATTCCGGAAAGATTGTTTTCAAAACGCCGCTTTCTTTTTCGGGAAGTCTGGAAATCCGTGTCTTGCTGAACGATGAGGTCGAAGCTTTTCGCGATCATTCACACCAATGGTCGAATGTGGACGGCGTTCATGTAATTCCCGAATTCGGTTCCAAAATCGTTTCGCTCAGTAGCGGAAAATTCCTGTTGTCGAACATCCAGTCGGGAATTTGGGAAGTCTCCAAAAACGAGATCGTCTGGAAGTTCAATCCGGTCGATTCGGGCATGATCACCAATTACCGTCCGCCAAATCATCTGAAAAACCTCGAGCAAGCGAACGCGAGATTTGATTTCGACGAACCTTTGTCGTTGCTTTTTTCTGAGGAAGCCGTGGAGTTCAGCCGATCTGAATTGCCGTTTTCGGCAATCGCGTGTTTCACCGACCATTGCGATTTCGACACGCCACAGAATCTCGTCGCCCAACGCGAACTGTTCAAACGCACCGGGATCAAAGTGACCAAAGGGTTTTTCCGCTACCATTTTTCCAAGCGCGAAGACAATGCGTCTTACGAAAACCAGCAGTCCGAAATCGAGAATTGGCGAGCCGACGGTCACGAATTGGCCTATCATTCGCTTACGCAGTCGATTCGCGATGAAGACCAGGCGATTCACGAATTCAGGAATTTCGACGCCCCAAAAGACGTAGCGACCTGGATCGACCACGGGTATCAGCCTTACAACCTTTCGCTTTACAAGTCACACGGAATTTCCGACAAGGAATTCGCCGACAATCTCAAAAACAGGAATATCGAAATACTTTGGAATTACATCGATTCGGGCACGTCCGCGAAAGGCGTCATCAACCAGATGAACCCGACCGATTTTACGCTGGCTAGTTTCAGCGAATCCCAAAAGCAATTCGGATTGAAACAGCGCTCGGCAATTCTGGTCAAGAACATCATGTTCCATTTTTTTGCAGATGAAAAACCGATCCTGAAATACAAAGGCACGGCAACGGCTTTCAAAAAGCTCGTCTTCAAACGCAAAATCTCGAGTCTTTTTCCTTTCGTGAAGAATCTTTTGGGCATTTCGGCCACGTTGGCGTCGGTTTTTCTGAATTGGAAAACGAACGCCCGCAAAGTCTATCCGCTGGCCAGATATTCGCCTTTGGTGTTTCGGCATTCGATAGACGGACGCGAATTTTTCGTGTTCCAAACGCTCGACATGATCGACTTCAAGGCGAGTCTTTGCAAGGAAAATCTCGATAAGTTGGTTCGTGAAAAAGGAATTTTTATTGCTCACACTTACTTTTCGGCTCCGTTTTCGTACCACTTCGGACGCGTTTTTTCTAGCGATGTGAACGTGCAGCCCGAGGTCGAGGCGAACTTCAGCAATCTGGGGAAACGCGTGGCTTCTGGCGAAATCTGGAACCCGACGCTAAAAGAGTTGGTCGCGCATTTGGAGCGTTTTTCGCAAATCAGGCTGGACGTATCCGAAAAGGCCGGAATTATTGTTAGAAAAGATGCAAATTTGCCGTATCGCAAAATCGCCCGATGAAACTTCACTTTACAAAAGAACGGCAATGGCTTGAAAAATGGGACGAATTCGTGGTCAATTGCGACCGCGGCAGTCATTTGCTGTTGTCCGATTGGGTGAACTCTTACGCTTCGTACGGGTTTTCGGCCGATTATTGCATTGCGGAAGAAGACGGCAAAATCGTTGGTGGATATGCGGCCGTTATTGCAAAGGCGGCAGGATTTACGTTTTACGCCGTGCCGTTTGGCCCAATCGTCGATTCGGGATCGGATGCGCATCTGCAGCAAATCGTTGACAGTGTTCCAGAACGTGCCAAGAAGTTCAACGCCTGTTACGCGCACGTGAATCTTCCTACGGTTCCGGATTCATCAAACTCCCATGTTATCGCAAAAACTGTTTTTCTTCCGACAGAAGCCAGAAACGGTCACGCTTTCCGCTACGTTTATTCGTCCAAAGGCTTCAATTGGGTTGGCCTTGACGGATGCGATGAAGAAGCCAAAATCATGACTTTGAAGCCTTCCGTAAGACGGAATATCCGGAATTCAAGCAGAAAAGGTCTGGAATTCAGGATTCTGGAGTCGGAACAAGCGCTTTCGGAAGCTTATGCACTTTTCAAGCAAAATTCCATCGCCCACAATTATACGATAAGAGATTGGAAAGATATGCGCCAGTGCCTTATGGCTTTGCAGCAAAAAGGTTGGCTCAAAATGCTGTCGGTTTACAAGGACGACGTATTGAAAGGCGCAATCTTGCTGGTAAAATCGGGCAATTATTACACTTATATCCTTGGCGGATCGGTAAAGGAAGTGCCCGATTTGAGACCCGGCGATTTCCTGCAATGGGAAGCCGTGAAAATGTCGTTGGACGAAGGTTTCGACGGCTACAACATTTCCCTTGGCGGATCGGCCGGTGTAGTCGAGTTCAAGAACAGTTTCGGAACCGAGCATCTTTTGTTCGAGAACGGAAAATTCCATTGGGTGCTCAAACCCATCAAATTCCGTATCTTCCAATTGGTTGAAAAACGTCTTAAGCCTTATAAGAGCAAGATTTCCAAACTATTGTCGAAGCGAAAATGAAACCCGCAAAACTTCTGAAATACGCGAAAGTCAAGCCCATACACGTTCTTGTGTATCGTATGGATCCAAATTCCGTGTCGAGTCTCGAGCCTACGGAATTCGAGGTGGTGAAGTCGCAACTGCCAGACGGTAAAACCCGATTCAGCCTTACCGACAACGGTATTTTCGTGCACAACAGTTTTGTTTTTCCGAAAATCCGATTGTTGAAATTGTTGCGCAAAAACGGACCGGCCATTGGCGATTGCGTCACGAGTGCAGATTACCGCGGACGCGCGATCTACCCGAAGGTGATAAACGGCATTGCACGAGAGCTTTTGTCAAAAGGCGAAAAAGAAGTTTTTATCGTGGTGAATCACGACAATGTAAGTTCTATTCGCGGCATTGAAAAGGCTGGCTTTGAGTGGTTTGCCGAGATTCGCGCAAAACGCTGGCTGTTTTTCTATTTTTCGGTGCGAGTCAAGCGACCTTAAAACATCGCGAATTGCCAAAAATTAACGGCAACTTATTCACAATCGGGCGGCTGTGAAGTGCCTTTTCCTATCTTTGCGCCCGAAACGAAAACGTTTTCTATGCTTTCCCTCCACGTAAAAAATGAATCTTCCAGGCTTCGCGCCGTCGTACTTGGAACCGCTACATCAAATGGTCCTACGCCAAAAGCCGAAGACGCTTACGATCCGAAATCGCTTGAACACATTCTTGCCGGAACGTATCCGACCGAAAGAGATATGAGTTCTGAAATGGACGCTTTCGACGCCGTTTTCCAGAAATACGACGTAAAAGTCTATCGTCCGCAGATTGTCGAGAACGAGAACCAGATTTTTACGCGCGACATCGGGTTTGTGATAGACGACGTGTTTTTCAAGGCGAACATTTTGCCAGACCGCGAGCGCGAGTTTCCGGCGATCCAGTACATCATCGACCAGATCGATCCCGCGAAATTTGTCGAGATCGAAGACCAAAGCATCCACATAGAAGGCGGCGACGTCATTTTGTGGAACGACTATATTTTTATTGGGACGTATTGCCGTCCGGATTATTCCGATATCAAAACGGCTCGCACGAACGCGAAAGGTGTCGAGTTCATCCGCAATTATTTCCCGAACAAGAAAGTCGTCGATTTCGACCTGATCAAATCTACTACAGAAGCCCGCGACAACGCTTTGCACCTCGATTGTTGTTTTCAGCCTGTCGGAAATGACAAAGCGATCATCTACAAAGACGGTTTTTGCGACGTAGAAGATTATGAGTATCTGCGAGATTTGTTTGGCGAGGAAAACCTTTTCCACATCACGCGTCAGGAAATGTACGACATGAATTCGAACGTGTTTTCTATTGCGCCAGACGTTGTGGTTTCTGAGAAAAACTTCACGCGATTGAACGCTTGGTTGCGCGAAAAAGGCTTCACGGTTGAAGAAATCCCGTATGCCGAAATCTCGAAACAAGAAGGTTTGCTGCGTTGTTCGACTTTGCCATTGATTCGCGATTAGTCGTATTTTCGCGTTCCTTCCCGAAGTTTCGGGACGCTCGGAACCCAAACTTTAAAAATGAAAAAACTCCTACTTCTCTCAATTTTGGCATTCGTCGGATGTCAAAAACAGGACAATTCCCAGAAAACGGAAATTCCTCAAACCGAAGAAAGCCCGAAACAGCAAGCGAAACCAGAAATGACTTTTCCGTTCTGTTCGGACAATTTAGATTACTCCAAAAAGAACGAACACGGTTATTTCGTTTACACGGATGATTTCAAACCGTCGCCTCTCGGACGCGATTCGGCAAGGGAATTTGGCACGTTTACCCAAGGAGAAGTCGAAGTGATAGGACTTGAACTGAAGCCTATAGGAGACGAGCACACCGAACCCATCGGAAAGCTTTACACGAAATTGCACGGCAAGGTTGTCGATTCGTTGTCTGTGCATGAAACGATAGATTGGGAAGGTAATTACGAGAAGCGTTTTTGTATTTCGAGTGACAAAACAATTTCGATATCCGAAGCCTCGAACGCTCCAGATCTGGAACAGATTGACGCCGAAGGAAACGCACCGGTTTACGAAGCCTCCGCGAAAGCGACCTATCGCATAGAAAAAAACGGAAAATTCTCAAAAATCAGCTCTCAGGGAAATATAGACGAAGGCAAACTCGTGAAGTAAAATTTGCGACCTTTGCACGGTCGGAGTTTCAAAACCTTAAGAAAGAAATTCCAACTAACAGAATATTCTATAAGACGAATCCCTGAACCCTGAACCTTTGACCCTGAACCCTAGATATGAACCAAACCACCAACTCCATACTAATGATCCGTCCGGTAGCGTTTCGCATGAACGAACAAACGGCCGTGAACAACTACTACCAGAAAGTGTTAGACGGACTTTCGCCAGAAACCGCCAACGCCAAAGCCCAGGAAGAATTCGACGATTTCGCGCGAAAGCTCAAAATGGCCGGCGTGAACGTGATCGTAGTAGACGACACCAAAACGCCAGACACGCCAGACTCGATTTTCCCGAACAACTGGATCTCGTTCCATGAGAACGGCGATGTGGTTTTGTATCCGATGTTTGCCGAAAACCGCCGCTCAGAGAGACGCGAGGACATTCTGGACATTCTCGAGGAAAAAGGTTTCCACATCGAGAACATCGTAGATTATACAGAAGCCGAACAAGACGATATTTTCCTCGAAGGAACAGGAAGTTTGCTGCTCGATCGCGCCAACGGGAAAGCCTATTGCGCGCTGTCGCCAAGAGCCGATGAAGAACTGCTGATCGAATTCTGCGAAGACATGGACTTCGGCCCAATCATTTTTGGGGCTTACCAAACCGTGAACGGCAAACGCGAACTCATTTACCACACGAACGTGATGATGTGTTTGGGAGAAACCTTCGCCGTGATCTGCGCCGATTGCATAGACGATAAACGGGAAAGAAAAATCGTACTCGACAGCCTCAAACAAGACGGCAAAGAAATCATCCTGATCACAGAAGACCAAGTCAACCAATTCGCCGGAAACATGCTGGAAGTGCGCGGAGCCGAAGGAAAACGCTTTTTGGTAATGAGCGCGGCAGCTCACCAAAGTTTGACGAAAGACCAGATTTCGAAACTCGAGAAACACGCCACAATCCTTAGCTCAAGTCTCGACACGATCGAAGCTTGCGGTGGCGGAAGCGCGCGTTGTATGATGGCGGAAATCTTTTTGCCAGAGAATTAAATTCAGCTGTGGATTTTTAGAGATACAGAATACTCCGGAGTAAGTTGGTTCGGACTGATTGACTTCCTAAGACCGCCG
>JBCNQO010000074.1:0-6571 GCA_039592825.1 Flavobacterium sp. | reverse complement strand
TACAAGAACAGTGTGAACTTCGTATCCTTTTTCATTTTTTAAATATTTCAAACAATACGAGGTATCTAATCCTCCGCTATAAGCTAATAATGATAGGTCTTTAAGAGGTGACAGGTCTTATATAATAAGGTGACGATGCAAAAAATCAGGCACGAAATTTCAACCAATCCAAAACAAATAAACGAATCCAACGCCAAAAAAACTATTTTTACAAAAAACCCAGAATGTTCCGGCGACTGCTCTCCTATCTTTACCCGCTTAACATCCACAGCCGGAATTCCGCCATCAGCAAGACCATAGAAATCACTTGGGCAAACGGCCAATTGGTGCTCGATTCCAAGAACACGAATTATTCTTACGGAAGTTTGCAGCGCGTCCTGCGTTTGGGATTGAAGAATATCGGATTCGAGAAAGTGCGTCCGATGTCCGAAATTCTCGTGCTTGGCGTGGCTGGCGGAAGCGTCATCAAGACTTTGGTGGACGAGATCGGGTGCAAAGGACAGATCACGGGTGTGGAAATCGATGCGGAAATCATCAAAGTGGCCAACGAATATTTCGGGCTTGACCAGATTCCGAACCTAGAAATCGCGATCGACGACGCTTTCGAATTCGTGCTCAAGACCAAAAAACACTACGACCTAATTATTATCGACGTTTTCCAGGACACCGAAATGCCCAATTTCCTGTTCGAGAAATTCTTTGCCGAAAGACTCGGATTCCTTTTGAAAAAACACGGATTCATCCTTTTCAACACCATGACGCTCAACGGCAAACACGACAGCCGCAACGAGCAATACCTTTCTCATTTTGACCGCGATTCGTTTAAATGTCGCTGTCTGCCAAGGCTCGAAAACCATAACGAAGTCATAATCGTTGAGAAAATATAGCGGGTTTTTTCTACATTTAGGAAACACCAAATCTTGCTTCCATGAACCCGCACGAACAACTTATAGAGGAATTTTACGCCGCTTTTGCCCAAGGCGATCCAGAGGCGATGGCCAGTTGTTACCATCCCGAAATCACGTTTCGCGATCCGGCTTTCGGCACGCTTCACGGCAAGGACACGGCCGACATGTGGCGCATGTTGCTAGAACGTTCGAAAGGCAATCTCAAGGTTGAATTTTCCGATATTACTGCCGATATGGGAAAAGGCTCGGCCAAATGGATCGCGCGTTACCCTTTTTCGAAAACCAACCGCAACGTCACGAACAAGGTTTCGGCTGAATTCACTTTTAAGGACGGACTCATTTTCACCCATTACGACACTTTCGACTTCGCAAGCTGGGCCAGACAAGCGCTCGGTTTTACAGGCTGGCTTTTCGGGAATACAAATTTCCTGAAGAACAAGGTGCGCAAACAGGCTTTGACCTCGCTCAAGAATTGGCAAAACAAACAACAAAAATGACAAAAGCTTTTTACCCTTTACTCTATCTGGCGTGGTCGGACGACTTGCTCACGCAGACCGAATTCGAGTCAATACGCAATTATTTCCAGAAACAGGATTGGCTTTCGGATTCCGAAAAAAACGAATTGCTGGCCAAAATCGACATTTCGAATCCGCCGAACCGAGAGGAATTGGCGCTTTGGAAAACCGAAGTGCGCGCGACTTTGCTGGCCAATTCGCAGATAAGGTCGCTTTACAATCTGTCTTACGAACTTTCTAATAAAAACCAAGGATTTGCAGATTCTCGAGAACTTTTCGTACAACTCGAGAACGAACTCGGGATTCTCTGTGAAGAAACGATCCAGTATTTCCTGACGCCCGAAAACACGCTTACGGCCAATTACGACACGGTTCACGGTTTCGATGTTGGCAAAATGCAGGCTTTTCTCGATGGCGATGAATCGGACATAATCCAAAAGGTAAAAACTGTTCTTTCGAGAGACGAATTCCAGTATTTCGAGTCGACCGATGTAGACGCTTACCGGGAGAAAGTGCTTGAATGGTGCCGGATTCTGGCCGATGAGAATCTCGGAAATATGGCTTTCCCGACAGAATTTGGCGGCGGCGGCAACATGAAAGACTATTTCTCGGTCATGGAAGCCTTGAGTTTCCACGATTTGAGCCTTGTAATAAAATTCGGGGTGCAATTCGGGCTTTGGGGCATGAGCGTCTATTTCCTCGGAACCGAAAAGCACCACAAAAAATACTTGCAGAAAATCGGGTCACTCGAGATTCCGGGCTGTTTTGCGATGACCGAAACCCATCACGGGTCGAACGTGAAAGGTTTGCAGACCACGGCCACTTACGATCATTCGAACCAGACGTTCACGATAAATACGCCGTCCGAAAAAGATCAGAAAGAATACATAGGAAACGCGGCCAAACACGGGCAAATGGCCACGGTTTTCGCCAAGCTCATCATAGACGGAAAAGATTATGGCGTGAACACGTTCATCGTTCCGATACGCAATGCAGACGGAAGCGCGATTGAAGGCGTCGAGATTGACGACTGTGGCCACAAAATGGGACTGAACGGCGTAGACAACGGCACGATCCGCTTTCACAATGTGGTGATTCCGAAAGAAAACATGCTCGACAAATTCGCATCGGTTGACGAAAACGGACAATTCCAAAGTCCGATCCCGAGCGATAACAGGCGTTTTTTCACGATGTTGGGAACGCTCGTGGGCGGACGGATTGGAATCCCAAGATCGGCTTTGTCAGCCTTGAAATCGGGGCTTTCGATCGCTATCCGCTATAGCGACCAAAGAAGGCAATTCGGCCCCGAAGGCGCGTCGGAAGTGCCAATCCTGAATTATCGCATGCACCAAAGACGCCTTATTCCGCATCTGGCCAAATCGTATGCTTTCCATTTCGCCTTGAGATATCTCACGGACAGATTCCACAAAAGAACCGAGGACGAAATGCAGGAAATCGAGGCATTGGCCGCCGGACTCAAAGCCTACGTGACCTGGAATGTGCGCGACGGACTTCAGGAATGCCGCGAGGCCATGGGCGGAAAAGGCTATCTGTCCGAAAACCGCATCGACGCTTTAAAGAACGACACCGAAATCTACACGACTTTTGAAGGCGACAACACCGTTTTGACGCAATTGGTCGCCAAAAACCGACTGTCGGAATTCCGAAAAGAATTCGGGAAACTCGATGTGGCCGGTATGATTACCTATGTTTTCGAAAATGCCAAAACCGCCGTTTCCGAAAAGAATCCGATCATAACCCGACGAACTGACGAGGCTCACCTACTCGATTACAATTTCCATCTGCAAGCTTTCCAATATCGCGAAAAAACGATTCTGGCTTCGGCGGCGAAACGTTTAAAAAAGCTCGTCGATTCTGGCCTTGACGCTTACGATGCTTTCAATGTCGCGCAACACCAAATGATGGACGTGGCCAAGGCGTATCTGGAACGCGTGATTATCGAGCAATTCGAATCAGCCATCTCGAAAAACGACGATTCCGAAGGTAAAAAACGTCTGGAACAACTGCGCAACCTTTTCGCACTGAGCCTGCTGGAAACCCACAAAGGCTGGTATCTCGAGGACGGTTATATGGAAAGTGCCAAGACCAAAGCGATTCGCAAACTCGTGAACCAATTGTGTTGGGACATTCGTAAAGACGCGGTTCCTTTGGTGGATGCTTTTGGGATTCCCGAAAAATTGTTGGCTGCCAAAGTACTCGAACCATGAAAAGACTGACTGTTATTGCCCTGACTTTTCTGCTTTTTTCGTGTTCCGGAATGTATCCCGGTGGACTTGCTTTGTCGCTCGAAGAAGCCGAAGCATCGGGAAGTCTGATCGCGAAATACAAAGCATCGGAAAAAACGGTAGAAATCGATGGCACGGAATTCCTTCTAGCGCCATCCTGGACGGCCTATCCGCTTATCGACCGTCGCGAAAACACGATTTCCAAAACCGCTTATTCGTTCCTGGTTCCGTTGAAGGATAAAAAAACGGGAGCGCTTTCTACCGAAAACCAAGTCTGGTTACCCGATCATCAGTTTGTAAAATACAACGGCAAAAAGTACGGAAACACAATTGGCGTGGGCATTTACACAGGAATGTATTCGGTGGATTATCTTACAGAAAATCTCCCAGTATCACCCGACACGATTTCGCTTACTTTCGAAAGTGGCGTGAACAGCAAGACCGTGTTGTTCACGAAAATCAAGAAATAACAGCTTGTTGTTGCATTCGGGAATTTTATAAATTAGTCCGAAAAACACACCAACATGCACACCGGAAAACGCTATTGCCTACCCGAATTCCTGGCCTGGACAAGGCGCGACATCTATCTTATCGTGATCATTTCTACGATTCCGGCGCTACTCTACAAATTTGTCGGTTGGCATTGGGTTGCCTTGCCTTGGGTTCCTATCGCAATGGTGGGCACGGCCGCGGCTTTTATCATCGGATTCAAGAATACCCAAACCTATAACAGGCTTTGGGAAGCGCGGCAGATTTGGGGCGCGATCGTGAATACGAGCCGGACGTGGGGAATCGCGAGCCGTGATTTCGTGCAGTCCGACAAGCAAACGCACACCGAGCTCATTTACCGCCATTGTGCGTGGCTCACGGCTTTGCGCTACCAACTTCGCGAGGTGCGCGGTTGGGAAAATTCGAGTCGTCCGCATTTTAAGGAATATCTTGGGAATTATTCGGTTCCGGAATGGGAAACGCCACTCGAGGACGAACTTCGCAAATTTCTGTCGGCAGATGAATTGGCCTATGTGCTTTCCAAGAAGAATCGGGCTACCCAAATCATTTCGCTTCAGTCGAAACACATCAAAAGACTCAAACAAAAAGACGCCATTGGCAGTTTCGAATATGTTGAACTCGAGCAAACGCTGTCGAACCTTTACGATCATCAAGGCCGTTGCGAGCGCATCAAGAATTTCCCTTATCCGAGGCAATTCGCCAGCATCACTTTTTTCTTCGTATGGCTATTCGTGATTTTGCTTCCTATGGGAATGTTGGGCGAATTCGCCAGAATCCATCCCGATTGCATCTGGTTCGCGATTCCGTTCGCCAGTATCGTTTCGTGGGTTTTTATGGTGATGGACAAAGTGGGTGAAGCTACAGAAAACCCGTTCGAAGGCGGCCCGAACGATATTCCAATGGCCAATATGAGCCGAACGATCGAGATCGATCTAAGGGAAATGTTAGATGAGACCGATCTTCCTTTGCCTGTGACGGCCGTCAAAAATATCCTCATGTAATGGAAGTCTGGCAAAAAATCGAAACCTACGATTTAAACGAAACCGAATCAGAATACCCGTTCTCGGTAAGGCTCGCGCTCGAAAACAAATGGACGGCGAACTTCACAAACGAAGCGATACTGGAATACAAGAAGTTCATGTTCCTGGCCGCGACTTCTGGCGAGATGGTTTCCCCGTCGCCTATCATTGATGCGGTTTGGCACGAGCATCTGGTTTTCACCAAATCGTATTCGGACTTTTGCGAGGTGCTGGGCAAACGCATCGAGCACATTCCTACGGGCAGAGTCAACGAGGAAAATCGCTTTAGACAAGCGCGTGAACACACAAAAGTTGCCTACGAGCAAATCTTCGGGAAACAACCAAAAGCCATTTGGGACTTCCACAACATGGTCGACCAACTCGAGCTTCCCAAAGCCAGGATCAACGTAGAAAGATTTACCGTTTACGGATTGATCGCGTTCCTGCTGTTGCTTTTCCCGGCCTATCAAGCTTTATACGGAATTTACTCCAGAACGGGTAGCAGCGTACTTTTCCCAAGCCTTATAGCAGTTTTTGCCATCGCCTATTTCGGGCTAAAAGCCTACAATACCAAAAAGATCGCGGGTTTCTTCGACACTTTGCACCGCAAGAGTTTCCTGTTCGACCTCACGCCCGTAGAACTCATTTACGCCAAAACGCGAAGCCTGCGCCAAGTGGTTCATTCGAGCGTTTCCAGGCTCATTCGCGAAGATCGTCTGGACGTAGACAAAGACAGGCTCGTATTGTCAAAAAACGATAGTCCGATCGGCAGACCGATTTCGTACACGATCGTAAAAGCCGTTTCCGAGCATCCCATTCCCTACCCGAATCTGCTGCATTTCCTCATCAAGAAACCCGTCATCAAAGCCGTGGGCGCGTCTATTGACGAAGCTTCGCGCTATTTCCGGAAATCCAGATTCATGTTCGGGCTCTATGCTTTGAATTTCGCCGTATTTTCTTCGATTTACCTGCTGGCGGTCGTGCGGCTCTTAACCGGAATCTCGCGTGGCAAACCCGTGCTGAACCTTTTGGTTTTTCTTATAGTTACCGCAGTTCTTATCATCCGCTCACTAAACCGGCTAAGGCACGCGCCCATTTCGAAGCTTACCGAGCACTACAAAAATGTTTACGAGCAAAACAAAAACGACAAACTCGACTACGATTTCAGCTATTTCATTTCGGGCCAAGCCGCGTTATTGCCGGTTTTCTTGCCGCTTTATATTGGTTTTGAGCAAAGCCAGAACAACTGGTCGAACAATTCGGGCGATTCTTCTTCGGGCAGTTCGTGCGGAAGTTCGTGTGGCAGTTCCTGCGGAGGCGGCTGTGGTGGTTGCGGCGGCGGCGATTAGAAGCTTACTCCCGCTGCCGCTTCA
>JBCNQO010000073.1:0-6685 GCA_039592825.1 Flavobacterium sp. | reverse complement strand
CCGTGAAGAAGATCGTTGCCGCGAACGCAAAGTCGGCGATGGAAATGAAGATTGAGAATGTGTACGGAACGCTTAACGCGGGAAAATTTTCCCTTCCTACCAAACAAAGTTTTTACAAAGCGCTAGAAGGTTTCTACAAACTGAAAGCCAACGGAAAGATCCAGAAAGACATTTTGACGGTCGTAGATTTCACGATGTCGTCAAACACGAAACGCCTTTGGGTTGTCGATCTGGCCACGAACACTGTTTTGTTCAATTCGCTTTGCGCCCACGGACGCAATACCGGAGACGAATTTGCCACGAAATTCTCGAACAAGTCGGAGTCGAACATGAGCAGTTTAGGATTTTACGCTACAGGCGAAATTTACAACGGCAAACACGGACAGTCGCTTAAGCTAGACGGTTTGCAGTCTGGCGTAAACGATCATGCACGTTCGCGTGGCGTCGTAATGCACGCCGCCGATTATGTGTCGGAATCTTTTATCGCCGCGCATCGCCGTTTGGGTCGCAGCCAAGGTTGTCCGGCACTTCCGGTAGAGCTTACGCACGACATCATTACGGCTATCAAAGGCAAGTCTTTGCTGTTCATCTATCATCCGTCGGGAGAAAAGAACTTCTCGAAGCTATTGTCTTAAGCGCTTGAACAGATCGGCGTCGTAATTGTAGATGTCCTCGCGGAACTCAAGCTCGCCTTGTTTGTTCATCCAGGCCGTCCAATACCATTGATGCACACGCGTTTTGTTGCGCAACTTAATATAGGTGGTTTCCTTCGTGGCGACCACCTCATTTATTTTGTCCATATTCCATCTTGTGGAATCGGCAATCAGGTAAGCGGCTAACGGCAAAGGATTCTGTACCCGAACGCAGCCCGAACTCAAGCTGCGGTAATTGCGGCTAAAGTAGTCGCGATGGTTGGTGTCGTGCAGATAAACCGTAAACCGATTTCTGAAGTTGAACTTTACGTTGCCGAGCGAATTGTCGTCTCCCGGATCTTGCACGTACCTGTAATTGTTGGGTTTGGCCGAATTCCATTTCGAAGCCGGAATCACGTCGCCTTTGGAATTGTAGATCGTAAGGCGTCGGTTGCGGAAATAATTCGTGTCCTTGGCCGCGTCCGGACCCAAATCTTCTTTGATGATCGTTGGCGGAACTGTCCACGTCGGATTCAGGATGATGTCTGTAAAAGTTGACGACAAAACCGGCGTCTTTCGCTTTTCTTTGCCAACAACGATTTTCCGCATATCGACCGTGTCACCGTCTTTCACCACTCGAAGTCGGTAATCGGGAATGTTCACGATCACATATTGGCTGCCCATTTCGTGCGGAAACCAACGCCAGCGCTCGAGGTTCACGATAATTTGCTGCTTGCGCTGGATTTTGGTGAAGTTCAAAGCCGTAACGGTGCTCGCGCCAACGACGCCATCGGAAATCAGGCCGTGACGCAACTGAAACTTCTTCATGGCATTGGCCGTTTTCTTGTCGTACCAAGGCGTAATGCTGTCAGATTTTTCGAGATCGCCCCAAAACATCAGTCTTTTCTTGATCTTGATAACAGTTTCGGAAGAATCGCCACGACGGATTTTCTGCGAAAAAACGATCTGCTTCAAAGTATCTTTTCCGAACGAATCGAGATAGGCGAGGGCAACTTTGAGTTTTTTGTAAACGATGTGCTGCGGCTCGATCTTTTCTATGACTTTCGGAAGTGAATCGCCCGCAATCGCGTCGGTCAAGGTTTTGTTCACGTTGAAACTCGGTTGGGGCAAATCCCAATTCGGGTAAATGTGGTAAGGATTGAGTTTGCCGCATGACACATGAATCATGAATTTGCGCACCGATTGCGTCAGCAGGAAATCATACGTGAGATGATCGTCTTTGGACAAATCGATATATTTTTTCTCGTATTTGTGGAGTTTGTCCAGATAATAATCTTTCGGATCAAGGCCATAACTTTCGGCTTTGTCCAGAATGTCTTCGGCTTTTTTCCGCCTTTCGGTCTCGACCCAAAACGTATGGAAGTTCTGTGCCTTGTAAAACGCCGTGAGTTGTTTGTCTCCCAATTTCACGACATAAGACGAATCAAAAGCAATACTTCCCGGCTCACTCTTGGCCTCGGGAACGGTTTTGGATTTGGGCTTTTCGTCTTTTTTGCATCCGACAGCCAGAAATCCCAAAACAATAAAAAGTAGAAATTTCCGCATACCCTACATTCGTTTGAACATGACGTAATGCAGGCCGATATCGCCAATCTCGAAAGGCTTTCCGGTGATTTTGTAGCCCATTCGCTCGTAAAAACCAACGGCGATCTCGCGTGCGTTGAACCAGATTATCTCGGCCGCGCCACGTCTGGCTTTGTCTTCGGTCGCTTCTACAAGCAATTGGCCGAATCCCATTCCCTGAAAATCATCGAGCACCGCCATGCCGCGAAGCTGAAACTGACGAAAATCTGGAAAAGCCGGATGTTTGGCCTGAAAAAGCGAAGCCACGCCCGCGAGTTGGTCGTTTTCGTACAAACCGAAATGCGTCGTAGAGTGCAAATCGTCTCCGTCAAAACGGCAAGTCTCGACCGGTTTGCCCGGACGAAGCACAGGATGGCGCACCACGTAAGTCTCGCCCGAAGCGATTTCGCGAATGTTTGGCATGGTCGTTTGGGATTTTATTTAAAGGTATAACAAATTCGGTCGCAAGGAAATAGCGTTAACATCGATTTGTCAACCAAAAAAACTTCAAAATTTTTTCATCAAAAATTTGCACAAACGATTTCTTTAGGCTTATATTTGCACCCGCAAACAAGTTATATCAACGGTTTGCAAATGCGGAAGTAGCTCAGTTGGTAGAGCTCCAGCCTTCCAAGCTGGTTGTCGCGAGTTCGAGCCTCGTCTTCCGCTCTTCAGTGAAAAGTCTTGTCATAACGGCAAGACTTTTTTTGTTTTTGGGCGTTCCGGCAGCGAATCTATTCACGAATAACTTTTGGTGAAAAACTGCCACTGTTTTCTGTCACAGCCAACTTTTTAAAAAGCTGCCGTCGGGCTGCAAACACTCGCTACGGCCTTGTCTGGTCGCCAGGCCGTGAGCTCAAACAAATGTTAGCATCCCTAACGCGATCGCGTAAAATCACCAATTTCAGGGATTTGTTTTCCAGTGGCAATTTTCTACTTTGCGAGCCTAAATCTTCCCAAATGAGAATCGTAGTGCTTTTTCTGCTTTTGTGTTTTGCGGCTTCGACCCAAACTTTTGAGTTCGACAAACTCACGAAATACACCGCGAATTTCGATTCTTACAAAGGTGAGAAAACCGTTTTCTCGAATTCTAGAAACGGCAATTGCTATATGTCGCTGAAAAATCAGGGTGAGAACACGATTGCGATCCTATCCGATCTAAAGACTTTAAAAGTGCATTATTTCGAGGTTTCGGCTTCGGGAAAATCGTCGGGAAACCAAAAACTTGAATTCCGTTACTTCGGTTCCGATTCCATCGATTACCTAAAAAAGGTTTCGGAAATTTTCTGGTCTATCGATTTGCTGTCAGAAGACGATGCCTCGAAAACTTTCCGTCTGTCATACTACAAAAACGCGAAGAAACAGAAAGTGAAAAGCGCAATGACCTTAAACGTCAGGAAAGACGAAAATTCCCAATTTGCGCTGTTTCGTCAATCGTGTCTGCACCTTTCTGAAGATCTTGCCGAGTTCGATTTCCCAATTGGCGGAATCGTAACTTCTGCACAAGTCGAAGGCAAAAACAAAGGCGAGCATAAACTCACGCTCGAGGAAAACGTGAACCTCGCGATCCCGTTGCCTTCCAAGCAATACAAAGTGCCAACCAAAACACTTTCGATACGATGAGAAAGCTACTTTTTCCATTTTTGTTCCTTTTTGCTTTGTCTGCTTTTTCGCAGGATTTCAAGTTTGATCTGCTGGCCAAATACAACTCTGAGCGAGACGGCTTTAAACGATCGTCCATCTGGTATGCCAATTCAGACGGCACTTGCGCAATGAAGCTTTTTCTCGAAGGAAGCAAGACGATTGCCCAGGTGTATGAATTGAATACCCGAGTTATCCATCGGTTTGAAGTACTTGAAGGTTCAGAAGGCAGGAAATTCGTTTACGTAGACACAGACAGTACAAAGATAAATCTCAAATTACCGCTTACTCACGAAATTGAATTCACAAAAATGGATTCAGACAAAAAGGTTCTCACGCAAAAGACTTTCCGTGTTTCAGATAGCGGGAAAAAACGGGAAGTGGCCAAAACCATAATGAAACTCGCCCAAAACGAGAAGTCGCTTTACTTTCTTTTCAGATTGAGTTGTATGGAAAATCCGTTTGGCATTAACGGAGAGGAAACTTCAGAAACCGGTTTGGTCGAGTCTGCCGAAGAGCGAAATCGTTCGGGAACGCGTTTCATCAAATTGGAATACTGCAAACCCGTAAACGTGAAAGTTTCATTGCCCGCGAATCTTGTAAACAAGAAAGTGTAAAACCCAAAGTCGTATAAGATGAAAGTCCTGAGGAAGCTTTTAAAATTGATTTTTCCGCTTTGTATTCTATGGTTCATTGCGCATTCGGTTTTTATAACCGTCGATGGTTTGACAGATAAGGAACAAAAAGCCGATGTTGCGATAATTCTGGGAAATAAGGTAAACGAAGACGGAACATTGTCCGAAAGGTTAAAAGCGCGCGTAGACAAAGGCCTGGAACTTTATAGAGAAGGTCGCGTCTCGAAAATAATAACCAGTGGCGGAATCGGTAAAGAAGGTTTTCCAGAAGGTTCAAAAATGCGCGACTATCTCGTTGAAAATGGCGTTCCTGCAGAAGTTATATTCGTAGACGACAAAGGAAATGACACCGAAAAAACGGTCGAAAATTCCATCAGGATCATGGACAGTTTGCAACTCAAATCGGCCATTTCGGTTTCAC
The DNA here is from genome assembly GCA_039592825.1 of Flavobacterium sp. GTDB lineage: Bacteria > Bacteroidota > Bacteroidia > Flavobacteriales > Flavobacteriaceae > Flavobacterium. Next base: position 1,772 of record JBCNQO010000073.1, on the reverse strand, counting down.
AGTATTTTCATCAAACGCGAACCAAACAACTTTTTCGCAAAAAAGGTTTCCGGAACATCGAAAGCGCGAGTCCCGACTATTTCGAGGTGCGGGATTTCTATTCGATTTTTAGGGAATTTTTCGGGTTTTACCTCGAAGCACTTTAGTTCAGAAAACTCAAATTACTGCCCGTTTCCAATTCCTCAGCCTCTTTGCCCTGACGGAAAAGCCGCGCCTTCAGATCGCCTTTGAGCGTAATTTTGTCGCCTTCGACTTCAAGCCAACTGCCTTCGCGCAAGCCCAAAACCGGAATCGCGTTGAACTGGTGGAATTCCTTGATTCGGGTTTCGCGGGTTTCGCCCATGTGTTTCGACTGCAAATCAGCGTCGAGGTAATGTGGGTTCAGGTTGAACGGAATGAGTCCCAAAGTCTGGAAACTCGGCGGATACACGATTGGCATGTCGTTCGTGGTTTGCATCGACAATCCTGTAATGTTGCTTCCGGCGCTGCTTCCCAAATATGGCGTTCCCGATTTCACCGCATCCGCGACAGCGCTCATGACTTTGTTGGAGTAAAGTTGGCTCACGAGCAAAAACGTGTTGCCGCCGCCGGTAAAAATCGCTTCGGCGTTCTTCACGGCTTCGACCGGATTTTCGTATTCGTGCAATCCGGAAACTTCGATGTTTATTTTGGCGAACGTTTCTTTGACTTTGGATGTGTATTCGTCATGGGAAATCCCGCCGGGACGCGCGTAAGGAATGAACAACAACGACTTTTTTCCGGCGAAAAACTGCTGGAGTTCGGGCAAAAGATATTCTAAATAGCCGCTTCCGTGAAGCGTTGAAGTGCTGGCGATGATAAGGCGTTTCATTCGAATTGCAGATTGGTGCGTCGAAGTTCGGAAGAAAATCGCGAATGTGGGGCAACCTTTTTGGCAAATTGAACGTCTGTAAGATGTGAGTGGAATCGCACAACAACTATTAACATTCCCTTGTGAGCTAGTATAGCCGTTGTCGAATACTTTTACAGAAACACTCTCAAACGCCTAATCATGAAACGCTTCGCCCTTTTTCTAAGCCTTATTTTTTGTCTGACTTTACAAGCCCAGAAACGAAAACCGTTGCCCGGAAAAGTCACGGTGAACGAAGCGCCGGCCGAAGACAATGAGGTCAAGATCACAAACTTGTCGAGTGGCGAAAAAACGGCCACGACGCGGGGCGGTTTCTACACTTTGAACGTGAAAAAAGGCGATACTTTGATGTATAAAGGAATCGAGATCGTGACCCGAAAATTGGTCATTACGGCCTTTGATCTGGACGAAGAAACGCTTTTGGTAAACGTAAAACGAACAGGTGAAGCTTTGGCTGAAGTTAAGGTCGACGGAAGTAAAATCACGTCGGAAGGTTTGGGAATTCCGGTAGGAAAAGAATACACCCAAGCCGACAGAAAAGTCCATAGCGCCACGACTACAAAGGCGCAACGTCGCGAAGGTCAGGCTTACACGGCCGTTGGAACCGATGGCGCAATCAACGCTCTGAGCGGAAGAACTTCGCAACTCAAGAAAGAAGCTGCGGTCGAGAAAAAGCTCTCGGCTAAACAAAGATTGGAATACCGATACGACCGCTCGTTTTACACGGACACACTAAAAATTCCCGCTTCACATGTTGACGGATTTCTGTTTTACGCAGTCGAAGACAAAAAGTTCGTTTCGGCTCTTGACAACGAAAACGAAGAACAAATCCAGTTACAGCTTGGCGTTCTGGCCACGCGCTACAAAAAGACTTTGACGAGTG
>JBCNQO010000072.1:0-6689 GCA_039592825.1 Flavobacterium sp. | reverse complement strand
TGTGCCTTCCTCGATTTCAGAAAGCCTCCAGCCTTCCCCTTCGGGATTTCCTACGATTTCCCCTTCGAGTATTCCTGCTATTTGAGCTGCTGTGAATTTCATTCCAATTGATTAAACTTCCATTGATATAGAATGGAATTCCAATGAAAAACGTTTTAGACCGCGCATTCGCCTGACGCTATTTCATCCCGACAAAAATATAAAAATTTGGTTTTCTACCTACTTTTCAGACAGATGTTTTGGAAAGCAGATGTAATATTTCGTCACGGGTTTAGACAGCGCCTTGAGGTTCAATTGGTCCGAAGCCTCGACCACGTCTTCTACCGTTTTGTCTTTCTTGAGGATGCGGATCGGCTCGGCTTCCTTGTTATAAGCCTGATTTTTGATCTTACCTTTGAACACGAAATAATGCGCGTCTTCGAGCGAGATATTTTTCTCTTTGGCACAACTTCTCACGTAGGAATCCATTTCTTCTTTCGTGAATTTTTCGGCCGACAGCTTCACGCGAAGCAAATCGCGGTTTACGATCATGCCGCTCAATTCCGACAATATCGCATCGTCACAGAACTGCCAGCTTTTGAGCGCACTCACGATGTCGTAATCGTCGAGCATCGAAAAGCGTTTCAGGATGTTGGCGTCAAAATCCTCAAGCGTCACTTTATTCTCCATAAAGAACTGAAGGTTGCCCGAACAATCGAGTTTCTTGCCTTTTTCTACGAGTTCCTTCGCACGCTTGAGCGTTTTCATCAACGTGAGTTCGGCGACTAAACTCGTCTTGTGCAGATACGCTTGCCAATACATAAGTCGACGCGCCATCAGGAATTTCTCTACCGAATAAATGCCTTTCTCTTCCATTACCAAAGTGTCGTCCACGACGTTCATCATCTGGATCAAGCGGTCGGAATTGATGTTTCCTTCGGCCACGCCCGTGTAAAAACTGTCGCGTTTGAGGTAATCCATGCGATCCATATCGAGTTGGCTCGAAATCAGCTGCAGCATGAATTTCCTGTGGTATTCGCCTTTGAAAACCTTGATGGCCAAAGACAATTTCCCGTCGAACTGCCGATTGAGTTCTTCCATAAACAGAAGCGAGATCGACTCATGGTTCACCGACTCCACGATGGAATGCTCCATAGCGTGCGAAAACGGCCCGTGACCGATGTCGTGCAACAGGATTGCCACCAAAAGCGCGATTTCTTCTTCTTCGGAAATTTCCACGTCCTTGAAACGCAAAACCTCTACGGCTTTCTGCATGATGTGCATCGCCCCTATCGCGTGATGGAAACGCGTGTGGTGCGCTCCGGGATAGACCAGATAAGACAATCCCATTTGCGAGATCCGTCTCAACCTTTGGAAATAAGGATGTTCGATCAAGTCGTAGATAAGCGCGTTCGGAATCGAGATAAACCCATAAATAGGGTCGTTGAGTATTTTGAGCTTGTTGGTTTGGGCCACGAAGAAAAAGTTTACGCAAATATAGTTTTAATCGTCTTAACAACATTTGGCAAAATCGGTTAAACCCGCGTTAATCAGTAAATGTTGAAAAATAGGTTCGCTTTCGCGGATTTACATTTAGGGAAACAAAATACCGAAACCATGAAAAAATTCATTTTCACCACAGCCATGCTCGCGTTCTTCGGAATCGCCAACGCCCAACAGGACGGCCAAGCCGATCAGGACAGAATCCAGCAAGAACCGCCTCGCCCGGCACAGCAAGACGTAGAGCGTTCAGCCACGAGAAGCGCCAAATCGGATCCGGCGAAACAAGCCAGCGAAAAACAACTCGAAGGCGAAATGCGTTCAAAGCAGAAAGGACAAAGCCAGAACGTGAAAACCCAACCCAATAGCGGTATTCCACCAAGGCTCAATGACACTTTGAATCCGCCGACTCGCAAAGCTAAGACGCCCCAGCCTTGATTTCTCACATTTAACAATTTTTACAGACCCGAGAGCTTTGCTCGAACTGTACGAAGTAATTTTCTGTAAAGGATTTTTTCAGCTACAGCCGAACTTTGCAGACCTAACAAATCTTTGGAGATTTGTTAGGTCTAGCAACCCAAAAATCCTGATGTGTTTTTGTATAGTTTTGCACATCAGGTTTTTCTTATGGAATACAATCGCCACACGTTTCACCGCAGCACTTTCTGCATCTTCAGAGCCGAAAATCCGCCCGGACGGGATCCAGATTACGTCAGCAATTCGGGCAGTAAATATTGGTTTTCAGACAAAGGCGTTCACCGCGAGTCGAACCATTGGGGACGCGCGGCCAAATGCAAATGGCGATTGGTCGAAGCCGACGGCAGAATGTCGCGAACCAGATCGGGATTCGCCAATTGGGGCGATTTCTATCCGGACAACGACGTCGAAAGACTTTATTTTTTAAGGTTCGAAAATGGCCAGGTGCAGTTTTTCCACCGCAATTCGTCCGAATACAAAGGCGAACTTTGCCGAACGTCCGCAGATACGATGAAACGCGTCCGAAAAATCAGGCAATACCTGGAACAAGGCGAAACTTCCGAAGCCTTCCTTGACAAACTCGCCAACACAGATCTGGCCACACACGAAATAAACAGGTTGCTTTCCCAAACCTGATTTCTTTACTTTGCCACATGAAAGCCGCCTTTTTGAAACGCAACAAAGAGATTGTCGTGTATGCCATTCTTATGGGCATCGCGCTGGTTGTGCTGCGTTTTCTCGAAATCCGGTTTTTCTTTCTCGATCTGGGAACCGATATGCTCGTGGGCGGACTGGCACTCCTTTTTACGGCCATTGGAATTTGGGTCGCATTGAAGTTCTTTAAGCCGACAACCGTCGTCATCGAAAAGGAAATCATTTTGCCTGCGACATTCGAGCGAAACGAAAATGCATTGGAACAAACCGGTCTTAGCAGACGCGAACTCGAGGTTTTGCAGCTGATGTCGAAAGGTCATAGCAACAACGAAATCGCGGCAGAACTTTTTGTGTCGCTCAACACTGTAAAGACACATGTTTCCAAAATCTTCGAGAAACTGGAAGTGAGCCGGCGCACTCAAGCCGTTGAAAAAGCCAAACAGCTTCGGCTTATCGCGTAAGATTCATCCGAAAGTGTGATTTTCGTTAAATCACCCGAAAGTATGACTTGCAAAACAGCTCCAAACCTGACATTTGCCCAGTAATCAAAACAAACCAATCATGAAAAAAACAGTATTGAAGTACGGAACTTTCTCGGGACTCGTCGTGGCCCTGATGCTAACCTCAATGGCGATTATCGGCATGGACAAAGTTATGTTCGGGCCTTGGGGAATGGTCATAGGTTTTGGGTCGATGATCATCGCTTTCGCCTTTATTTTCGTCGGGATCAAACAGTATCGCGACAAGGTTCTCGACGGACGCATTTCGTTCGGCAAAGCTTTTAAGGTTGGAGCATTGATCGCGTTCATCGCCTCGACTTTCTACGTGGTGACGTGGCTCATAGAATATTACGTGTTCATCCCGGACTTTTTCGAGAAATATGCCGCCGCGAGTCTCGAGAACGCCAAAGCCAGTGGGAAATCGGTAGCAGAAATTACCGAATTGACTCGCGATCTGGCCAAATCCAAAGAAATCTACAGCACACCGATTGGCGTAATTCTCTACACCTATTTCGAAATTTTGCCTTTGGGAATCGTGGTCGCTTTGATCGCTGCGGCAGCAATGATGAGACGCGACCTTAAACCAGGAGCCGAAATTCAAGAGATAGGCGGTTAAAGAAACGTTAATCGTATTGACAGATAGCAATCTTTTTGAGTAACTTAGTTCTTGTAATTATAGCGATATAAATACTTAAGAGCCTGAAGAACAACATCAGAACGATTAGATTTCTATTTGTTATTTAGGTTATTGATGAGAGAGGTTTCATTTTTATGAAACCTCTTTCTGTTTTTGGAAGTTTTGAAGTGTGAAAGTGCTGAAGTCTTCGCCTTTGAAACTTTTGCACTTCAGCACTTTCGTACCTTCGCACTCCACGGAAGTTTACCAAAATTTTAGCAACGTCCGAAATGTTAAAATGTTAAATTGCCGACTGTAATTCTAACGCAACTATGGACAAAATTCAGATACTTTGGGTAGACGACGAGATCGACATGCTCAAACCCCACATCCTTTTTTTGGAGAAGAAAAACTACGAAGTGACCACGAGAAATAATGGTCCTGACGCGATTGACGTTTTTGACGAAAAGAACTTCGACATCGTGTTTTTGGACGAAAATATGCCAGGAATGAACGGCCTTGAAGTCTTGGCCGAGATCAAGGAAAAAAAGGCGTCGGTGCCCGTGGTGATGATCACCAAATCTGAAGAGGAATATATTATGGAGGAAGCAATCGGTTCGAAGATCGCCGATTATCTGATAAAACCCGTGAATCCGAACCAGATTCTGCTGTCGCTCAAGAAAAACCTCGACAATTCGCGTCTGGTTTCTGAAAAGACAACGCTCGACTACCAAAAGGAATTCCGCAAGATCGCTATGGAAATGGCCATGGTGAATTCGTGGGAAGAATGGATCGACGTCTACAAAAAACTCATTTTCTGGGAACTCGAACTCGAGAACATCGAAGACCAGAGCATGGTGGAAATTCTCGAATCGCAAATGGTCGAGGCCAATTCGCAGTTCGGGAAATTCATCGAAAGGAATTACGAGGATTGGTTCGAGCCGAAAGCCGACAAACCGGTAACTTCGAACGCTTTGTTCAAGGAATTGGTCGTGCCCGAACTCAAGAAGAAAGACCGTCCGATACTTTTCGTGGTGATTGACAACTTGCGCTACGACCAATGGAAATCGTTCGAGGCCGTGGTTTCAAATCACTACAAACTCGAGAAAGAACAGGCCTACTACTCTATTCTGCCAACGGCGACGCAATATGCCAGAAACGCGATTTTCTCGGGATTGCTTCCTACTGAAATGGAAAAACAGTTTCCGCAATACTGGAAAAACGACATTGACGACGGCGGGAAAAACCTGTACGAAGCCGAATTCCTTACGGCTCAATTAAAGCGTTTGGGACTGAACATCAAACAAGATTATTTCAAGATCACGAACTTGGCCGGCGGAAAAAAACTAGCCGAGTCGTTCAAATCTTATAAAGACAATGATCTGGTGACGGTCGTCTACAACTTTATCGACATGCTTTCCCACGCCAAAACAGAAATGGATGTGGTCAAGGAATTGGCGTCAGACGACAAGGCTTACCGTTCGCTTACGTTGAGTTGGTTCAAGAATTCGCCTTTGCTCGAAATCATCCAGCAGGCGCAATCGCTCGGTTTCAAGCTCATCATCACGACCGACCACGGCACGATCAACGTGAAGAATCCGTCGAAAGTCATCGGAGACAAGAATACGAGCCTGAATTTGCGCTACAAAACCGGAAGAAGTTTGTCTTATGAGGAAAAAGAGGTTTACGCGGTAAAGGATCCGAAAAAAATCGGGTTGCCGCAAATCAATATGAGTTCGTCTTTTATCTTTGCCAAAAATGACGATTTCCTGGCTTACGTGAACAATTACAACCATTACGTGAGCTATTACCGAAATACGTACCAGCACGGCGGGATTTCGCTCGAAGAGATGATCGTTCCGTTTTTGGTGTTCAATCCGAAGTAATTGCAAGATGATTTTTGAATTTGATCTAGACGGAATCCATTTGGCAGCTCGAGCCATCTTGGATTCCGAACCCAAAAAGACGCTTTTGTTCTATGGCGAAATGGGCGCCGGAAAAACCACTTTGGTCAAGGAAATCGCGCGCGCTTTGGGCGTAGAAGGTGCGACGAGCAGTCCGACATTCTCGCTAGTGAACGAGTACAGCATCAATCCTCACGAGAAATTGTACCATTTCGACATGTATCGGCTCAAAAATGAGTCCGAGGCTTATGATATGGGAATGGACGAATATCTTTACTCTGGCGATTGGTGTTTTATCGAATGGCCGGAAATGATCCCGAACCTGATTCCCGAGGAACATTCCAAGATAAGGATCTCGGTTCTGGACGATGGCCGACGTGGTTTGCAGCTGGAAAATTTCGGATAAGCCAAATCGGTTTTAAATACCTCTAAAAATCGTTTGCCGTTCGAGTATTTTATCTAATTTAGGCAAGCTAATTCCCAAACCATGGCACTGACGCCTTTCACCAAGCAACAACTGTTGCCACAGGAAGAAACACTTGAGCTTACGCCTCAAAAGAGCGACCTTTTTATCGGCATGCCGAAGGAAACTTCCTATCAGGAAAGACGTATCTGCCTTACGCCCGACGCCGTGAGTTCACTGGTTTCCCACGGACATCGCGTCATGATCGAGGCCGGCGCTGGTGTTGCGGCAAGTTATTGCGACAAGGAATACAGCGACGCCGGAGCCGAAATCACGGCCGATACCAAAAAGGTCTTCGGTTGCCCGATCCTGCTCAAGGTCGAACCTTTGACGATGAAGGAAATCGAGTTGGTGAATCCTTCGACCATCGTCATTTCGGCCATTCAACTCAAAACCCGAAAAAAGGAATATTTTGAAGCCCTGGCCAAGAAAAAGGTCACGGCTTTGGCCTTCGAATACATTAAAGACGAAGACGGATCGTATCCGGCAGTGAAAACGTTGAGCGAAATCGCGGGAACGGCTTCCATTTTGATCGCATCTGAACTCATGATAAACAACGACTTCGGAAAAGGTTTGCTGTTCGGCAACATCACAGG
>JBCNQO010000071.1:0-6708 GCA_039592825.1 Flavobacterium sp. | reverse complement strand
GGCAAAAAAGCGCTTATCCGCGTTGATTTCAATGTTCCTTTGGACGAAAATTTCAAAGTTACAGACGATACCAGAATCGAAGCGGCAAAACCGACTATCGAAAAAATCCTAAAAGACGGCGGAAGCGTAATCCTGATGTCGCATTTGGGACGTCCGAAAGGCAAAGAAGAAAAATATTCGTTGAAGCACATCTTGGACAAAACTTCTGAAGTTCTCGGCGTGACCGTGAAATTCGCCGAAGATTCGAGAGGTGAAGTCGCGAAAAAAGCATCCGAAGACTTGAAACCAGGCGAAGTTTTGTTGCTCGAAAACCTGCGTTTTTACAGCGAGGAAGAAGCCGGAGACGAAGCTTACGCGAAAGAACTCGCGTCTTTGGGCGACATTTACGTGAACGACGCTTTCGGAACGGCTCACCGCGCTCACGCATCGACTACGATCGTGGCTAAATTTTTCCCGAACGACAAGTGTTTCGGCTATCTTTTGGCCAAGGAAATCGACAGTTTGAACAAGGTTCTGAACGACAGCAAAAAGCCGGTAACAGCGATTTTGGGCGGATCGAAAGTCTCTACGAAAATCACGGTTATCGAGAATATTTTGGACAAAGTCGACCACATGATTTTGGGCGGCGGAATGACGTACACGTTCATCAAAGCACAAGGCGGCGAGGTTGGCGATTCGATCTGCGAAAACGACAAATTGGACCTGGCTTTGGACATCCTGAAAAAAGCGGCCGAAAAAGGCGTTCAGGTGCATATTCCGGTAGACGTGATCGCTGCTGACGATTTCAATAACAACGCGAAAACGCAAGTCGTGGACGTGAACAAGATTCCTGACGGATGGCAAGGTTTGGACGCAGGTCCGAAGACTTTGGAGAATTTCAAGAAGGTGATTTTGGAGTCGAAAACGATCCTTTGGAATGGTCCGGTTGGGGTTTTCGAAATGGAAAACTTCGCCAACGGAACAATCCAACTTGGGAATTTTATCGCAGAAGCCACTAAAAACGGAGCTTTTTCGCTAGTTGGCGGCGGAGATTCGGTTGCGGCCGTGAAGCAGTTCGGCCTTGAGCCAAAAATGAGTTATGTGTCTACCGGCGGTGGCGCGATGCTCGAAATGCTCGAAGGAAGAACTTTGCCGGGAATCGCCGCGATTTTGGAGTAATATCTGACGAAAAAAATTGAAAAGGCTGTCTAAACGACGGCCTTTTTTGTTAATAATGTTGATTAACATGTTAAAAATTATACGCTAGAATTGAATTTGCAGTTATATCATTGGCGAATTTTGTTATAGTATTACTATGTTTGCAAATCCCAAAAAGTTGGAAAATAGCTTTTTGGCACGTTCTGTGTTACAGTGCACAAAATTTCAGAATATAACCTATCACGAATTGAAGTCTGTTATGCCGTAGGATTTCCCGCATAAAAAAGACCATAAAAACGTAGAGAATGAATCTAAGAAATGCCACACTTTCTTTACTGCTTCTCATCTCGGCTTCGTCCTTTGCCCAAGACGCAGCGAGTTCGGAACAAGCAGTGAAACCAGAGATCAAACTATCTTATCTCGATTCCATCAAAAGTACTTTCGTGTACGATAAAATGGCTGCCTGCGTAGACAGCCTTTGGATGAAAGAACTCACGAATCCGGAAATTTTCAACGACCTTTCGGCAGACATCAGAAACCTTGATTTGAATCGCAACGTCGATTACAACGAAGGTTGGTCAACCGAGCTTTTCAAGAAAAGGCTGGCCGAAATGGACTCGAAGTCGCCTTTCAACATCGAGTACAATCCTGGTCTTGAGAACCTTACCAAGAATTTCCTCAAAAACAGAAAACGCGCTTACGAACGCCTAATGGCAATTTCGGAATACTATTTCCCGATGTTCGAGGAAGCGCTTGCGAAATACAATGTTCCGCTCGAGATCAAATATTTGGCGATCGTAGAATCTGCTTTGAACCCGAAAGCGGTTTCGAGAGTAGGAGCGACCGGACTTTGGCAGTTCATGTACCAAACCGGAAAGCAATACAACCTCAAAATCGACTCTTACGTTGACGAGAGGAGCGACGTGTTGAAAGCTAGCGAGGCCGCGGCTCAATACATGGCGAACATGTACCGCATTTTCGGCGACTGGGATTTGGTGCTGGCGTCGTACAATTCCGGACCTGGAAACGTTGCGAAAGCGATCCGTCGTTCTGGCGGAAAACAGAATTACTGGAACATCAGGAAACACCTTCCGCAGGAAACCGCTGGTTACGTGCCGGCTTTCCTTGCCACGATGTACATCTACGAATATCACAAAGAGCACGGAATCGTGCCGAACCGCGCTTTGGTGAAGCATTTCGAGACCGATACGGTAATGGTCAAAAAGCAGTTGTCGTTCAAGCAATTGTCAGATTTGCTAGACATTCCCGTGGCGCAATTGCAACTTTTGAATCCGTCTTACAAACTCAACGTGATTCCGGCTTATTTCGACAAGGCGCATTACTTGAGATTGCCGAACGACAAGATGGCGATTTTTACGTCTAACGAAGATAGGATTTACGCTTACGCGGATCACGAGAATGCCCGTCGCGAAAGACCTTACAGCGCAATCCAGTCGGCTTTGGCTTCGAAAGACTCTAGCCGTTCGAGCCGAAATGTATCCGAAGACGGATTCGTGACCAAGACAAGAGTGCGTTACCACAAAGTGCGCAAAGGCGACAGCTTGGGCGAGATTTCAGACAAATACGGCGTTTCGATCGCGAGCATCAAAAGATCGAACGGACTTCGCAAAAATGTCGCGCCTCTTGGCAAAACCCTGAAAATCGTCACTACGGAATCTGTTGCGGTGAACGCCAAGAAAAAAGACGAGCCGAAAACGGAAGTCGCGGTTGCCGAGAAGAAATCGGAAACAACTGCGCCAGTGGCTTCATCGGAAGTGAAAGCTTCAGAAAACCCACAGTTTTACGTCGTAGAGAAAGGTGACAATCTGGCGGCGATCGCTTTGAAGTTCAACGTTTCGGTAGAAGATCTCAAGAAATGGAACAATATGTCTAACAGCGTTGTCCGTTTGAACTCGAAATTGAAAGTTGCCGATTTGGTTAATGGTGAAGATTCGGTTACCAAGTCAGAAGACGAGGCGAAGTTCAAGAACGTGGAATATACAGTTGTTCGCGGAGATGCTTTGAGCCTGATCGCCAAAAAGAACAACGTTTCTATAGAAGATATCAAAAAATGGAACGATCTTGAGGACGACAGCGTGAAAGTTGGAGCCAAATTGATCGTCGGAAAAACCGAAATCACGAATGATATCGCATCGGTTGAAAAACCAGCGAAAAAAGACAAATATGCCGCTGCGGCCAAAAAAGTCGAGGAACACTATCTCGTGAAAAAAGGAGATTCGCTGTTCAGCATCGCCAAAAAACAAGGCGTGAGCGTTTCGGAACTCAAGAAATGGAACGGCATTGACGGAAGCAACCTCAAACCTGGAATGAAGCTCAAGATTAGCGGATGACCACGAAAATATTGATTACTTTTAGGGCTTTGTTCAACTCATGAAGAAAGCCCTTTTTTTATTGCTGATTTCGTCCGCGGCGATTTTGTCTTGCGGAAAGAAACGGGAGTTGAACATGCCCGAGAACTTCAACCAGGTTTCGCTCATCATAGACGACGTGCTCTGGAACGGCGAGATTGGCGACTCTTTGCGGAACAAATTCGCGTCTCCGGTTTTAGGCTTGCCGCAAGAAGAACCGCTTTTTACGATCAACCAATATCCCGTGAAACTGCTCGAAGGCTACACGACCAATAGCCGAAACATCATCGTGGTCAAAAAAACCGACAGAACGAGTTTCGAGATTAGGCAAAACCAATACATGAAGCCACAGAACGTGGTTTACATCTACGGCAAAAATACGGCCGACATCATCAGTCTTATCGAGGAGAATTATCCCGAAATCATCAAAAGGATCCGGGCTACAGAAATCCGTCAGGCGCAGGTTCATCTAAGGAAATCACTCGAAAGCGACAAAGCCGTCGAGGCGAAATTCAAGGTCGCGATAGACATTCCGCCAGATTACAGAATGGTCATGAAACGCCGCAGATTCCTTTGGTTCAAAAAGGAAATCGTGTCCGGAAGCACGAGCGTGATCATTTACCAGATTCCCGAAAAATACGTCGGAACGCCTACCGTTGGCAAGATCATCGACATTCGCGATTCCATCGGAAGGAAATACATCCACGGCACCAAACCCAAAGCAGACATGATGACCGAGAATTCGTATACGCCGTATTTTTCGAATCTTTCGATAGACGGACATCGCGCTTTCGAAACCCGCGGCACCTGGCAATTGAACAACGATTTCATGTCTGGGCCATTCCTGAATTACTGTATTTACGACTCCAAACGCCATATCTACATCGTGGCCGAAGGTTTCTGCTACGCGCCATCACGTGAAAAACGCGAGTTGATGTTCGAGCTGGAAGCCATCCTGAAGTCGCTTCGTTTCCCATCCAAAAAATCAAAATGAGTCTAAAATTCGAAATAAAGCGTTTTGAGGCGCTTTCTGTGGTTGAACTATACCAAATCCTGCAATTGCGGTCTGAAGTCTTTGTAGTGGAGCAAAATTGCGTTTATCAGGACATCGACGGCAAAGACGACAAAGCTTTGCACTTGTTCGGTAAAGTCGACGGGAAAATCGTCGCTTACGCAAGGTTGTTCGACAAAGGCATTTCATACGACGAAACTTCGATCGGACGTGTCGTGGTGGCGCAAAATGTGCGTGCGAACAAATATGGACACGATCTGATTCGCGAGGCGATTCGTGCGATTTCTGACGAATTCGGTGAAACCAGAATCGCGATTTCGGCTCAACTTTATCTCAAGAAATTCTATGAGTCGCACGGTTTTGTGGCCGACGGCGAGGAATATCTAGAAGACGACATTCCGCACATCCACATGGTGAAAGCATAAACAAAGCCCGATTCTGTTCGGGCTTTGTTTTTAGATTTTGGTGATCACGAGTTCTACGCGTCGGTCGTATTCGAAGTCTTTTCCAAGTGGCACTTTGTTTCCGTAACCTTTGAAAGTCATGCGTTCTTTCGCGATTTTCTTGAACGCCAGATATTTGTAAACTGCTTCGGCTCTATTCGTGGAAAGTTTGCGCTTTCTCGTGGCCAAGTCGATGGCTTCATTCTGATAAGGCGGAACGCAGCAAACGTGTCCCTGGATCTCGAAATTGAGGTTTTTCTGCTTGAGCAAAATTTTCGACAATTGGTCGAGTTGCGTCTTGGCCTTGAAAGTCAATTTGCTGCTGCCGCGCTCGAACAAAAGGTTTTCGAGATAGATGTGATCGCCAATCACAGGATTTTTCGGGATTGACGTGTACATGCCCGGAAGCACGATTTTCGGCAACGGACGCAGGTTCAAAACCACGTCGACGCGTCGGTTTTTGGAACGTTTTTCTGGAATCTTTTCCGGTTCCAAATCGTCCTCGATCATGATTTTCCCTTTGCCTTCAAGGGTTACAATGATTTTCGACTTGATTCCGGCGGCGATGATTTTCTTTTGGACTTCGTTCGCGCGATTCGTGGAAAGCTTGGTGTTGTAAGCATCTTTTCCGCGATCGTCTGTGTATCCGAAGATTTCTATCGATTCGATTCTCGTGGAATCGGCTTTCTTGATGAAATCGACAACTGCCTTGCCCTGATTGGCGTCGAGAGCGAATTTGTCGAATTGGAAATAAACCGATTGTACAACGTTTTCCTGTGCTTGGCCAATGGCGCAAAGCAGTAAAAGCGCAAATAGGGATTTCAGACGCATTTTAGATCTTGAGTAACTTGTTGTATTCGGCCGGAGCGTTCAGAATGGCCACGGCTTTCTTGATTTCGGAATTGTTCTTGGTGTAAAACTGGTAAAGTCCTTCTTTGTACTGATAGCGTTTTATGGCCTCGTCGCGGATAAGTTCTTTGATCTCGTTCTGGTTTTTCACGATCTGCGCGTCCTCGCTTTTTTGCAAAGCCGACAGCAGCGATTGGTATTCGGCCTGGATTGAGGCGTCGATTTTTTCTTTTTTCGCGGCTTCCAGCGTTTTCTTCAAGGCGACTTCCGTATCGGTGTCGAAAGAGAAATCGGTACGTTTCAAGAAGGCGCGGAAATCGGCAAAATCGGCATCGGAAATCGCCGGAACAGTTTTGTCGTTGCCCGGATGTTTGTAGTAGTAATCGGTTACGTAATTAAAAATGCCGTCATTCTTGACCAAAGCGTCAGAAATCGCACTCGATTTTGCTTCGGAAAGTTCAACATCTGGCTGAATTCCGCCACCGTCGAAAACCGTACGGCCTTTGCGCGTCTTGAAAGCGTTGTATTTGGCGGCTTCCGTGCGGATCGCTTTTCCGTCTTTGTCGCGATGGGCGTAATCCAAAGCCTGGATGCATCGGCCAGACGGCGTGTAATAACGGGAAATCGTCACCTTGAGTTGAGTTCCGTAAGTAAGATCTATCGGACGTTGCACCAAACCTTTCCCGAAACTTCTGCTTCCTACGATCACCGCGCGATCCAAATCCTGCAGCGCGCCCGAAACGATTTCCGAAGCCGAAGCCGACTTTCCATCGACCAAAATCACCAAAGGAATCTCGGCGTCGATAGGATCGCGAGTGGTTTTGTAAGTGTTGTTGTGCTTTTCCAGTTTGGATTTCGTGGTCACGATGACTTCGCCTTTGGGCACGAACAAATTACA
>JBCNQO010000070.1:0-6750 GCA_039592825.1 Flavobacterium sp. | reverse complement strand
GACAACGCAATTGCTACCAGACAACAAGCGCTTGCCCAGAAACAAGTGTCGAAAGTGTCGCAATTCTTTAAAACGCCTCAATTAGGCTGGATCAACTGCGATCGTTTCCTGAACTTTGAAGGCGAGAGATCCAATCTGGCTTTTGATATTGGCGAGAACGAATCGACGACTGTTTTTCTGGTTTTCAGGAACAGGAAATCGGTTTTGACCAAAAGTACGACTTCGAAAATCATCGGCTTCTCGAACCTGCCAAAAGGCGAGGCAATCACGGCGATCGCGATCAAGTCCGACAAAACCGGACTTTATCTCTCGAGGGAAAATATAGAGATCTCGTCAGAAAGAATGGCTTTCAACTTCCGCAAATCCGATACGGAATCGGCACAAAAAGAAATCGCTGGCTGGGCCAACCAACGATGGTAATTTGGAAACCGTGTTTTATTTTCTACCTTTAAAACACAACATTTCCAAACATGAGATTGACCTTAATCACGTTGGCGCTTGCCGCTTCAATGCAAGCCCAGACTTACAAAGACATAAAAGCTACTGCCGAAGAAAGAGCCGCGAGTTTGCTCAAAGAGATGACGCTCGAGGAAAAGATCGACTACATTGGCGGCTACAAAGATTTTTACATTAGAGGCATTTCGCGCCTCGGACTTCCCGAAATCAAGATGACAGACGGACCGGTTGGAGCGAGAAATTACGGAAAAACCACGGCTTATCCGGCGTCGATCCTGACCGCGGCAAGTTGGGACACCGAACTCGCATTCGCCTACGGTGAGGCCATTGGCAAAGACGCCCGCGAAAGAGGCGTGCACATTCTGCTCGCACCGGGCGTGAACATTTACCGCGCGCCAATGAACGGACGCAATTTTGAGTATTTGGGTGAAGATCCTTTTCTGGCCGGGAAAATGGCGGTTCAATACATAAAAGGCGTGCAGAATCAAGGTGTCGTGGCAACGGTGAAGCACTTTGCGGCGAACAACCAGGAATGGGATCGCAACAACGTGAGCTCCGATATGGACGAAAGGACGCTTCAGGAAATCTATCTTCCGGCTTTCAAGATGGCGGTTCAGGAAGGAAAAGTCGGAGCGGTGATGAACAGTTACAACCTGGTGAACGGCGAGCACGCTACCCAAAATTCGCATCTGAACAACGATATTCTCAAAGGCGATTGGAAGTTCGACGGCATTCTTATGTCGGACTGGGTGGCGACTTACGACGGAGTGGCGGCGGCAAAAGGCGGACTTGATCTCGAGATGCCATCGGCGAAATTCATGAATAAGGAAGTTCTTTTGCCGGCGATCAAGAAAGGGAAATTGGACGAAAAAGTTATAGACGACAAGGTTTTGAGAATTCTGAGAACTATTTTTCGATTCGGTTTCTACGACGAGACTTACGAAATGGCCAAGGAACTGAAGCCGAACAAAAAGAACGAGGAAGCCGCGCTGGACGTGGCTCGCGGCGGAATGGTCTTGCTCAAGAACGACAACATTCTTCCGTTGCAGCAATCGGTGAAAACCATTGCCGTGATTGGCCCAAATGCCGATATCGTGCCAAAAGGTGGCGGAAGTTCGCAAACCGATCCTTTCCTTTCGGTATCGCTTTTGGACGGAATTCAGAAAATCGCTCCCAAAACGAAAGTGACTTATGTAAAGAACGCGATCCCGACTTTGGAAACTTACGTGGCCGATTCGCCGTTTTTCACCGAAAAAGGTTCGCAGACCAGAGGCTTAAAGGCTGAATTCTTCAACAACCAGAAACTTGAAGGAAAACCGGTTGCGACTTCGGTCGACGCCAATCTGTATCACGACTGGAGTCAAGGCCCGGACGTGGCTGGCGTTGGCGAAGACCATTTCTCGATTCGCTATTCGGGAGTCGTTCGCCCAAAAACAGGCGGACTTTACAAGTTTGCCGTTCGTGGCGATGACGGTTTCAGATTGTTTGTGAACGGCGAGAAAGTCATTGACGAATGGGGCGATCACGCGGCGATTACCAGAGTCAAGGAAATTTCGCTCGAGGCCGGAAAAGAATACGACGTGAAGTTCGAGTTCTACGAGAATTCGGGAATGGCGAGCGTTGGTTTCGCGGTCTATAAGGAGAACATCGATTTCTCTAAAGCGACTCAGGCCGCGAAAGAAGCCGACGTCGTGATTCTCTCGGTAGGTTTCGACTCGAGTACAGAAGGCGAGGGCTTTGACCGCACTTTCGCATTGCCGTTATATCACGCCGAACTGATCGAAGCGGTTTCTAAAGCCAATCCGAATACCGTCGTGGTTTTGAATGCTGGTGGCAATGTCTACATGCAGGATTGGTTGCCAAAGGTGAAAGGTTTGCTGCACGCGTGGTTTCCGGGTCAGGAAGGCGGGACGGCCGCGGCAGAAATCCTGTTCGGGAAAGTGAATCCTAGCGGGAAATTACCGGCGAGTTTCGAGAAGGAATGGAAAGACAATCCAACCCACGATAATTATTACGACGAAGACAAAGACAAAAGGGTTTCGTATAAAGAAGGCTTGGATGTGGGCTATCGTTACTATGACAAAAGCCAGACAAAACCGCAATTCCCGTTTGGTTTCGGACTTTCTTACACGACTTTCGAGTACTCGAACCTGAAAATCGACGAGAGTTCGAAAGGGATCATTTTGGCGACTTTTACAATAAAGAATACGGGCAAAGCCGATGGAGCGGAAGTGGCGCAAATCTATGTTTCACAGGAAAAATCGCCTGTAGTGCGTCCGGTCAAGGAGCTGAAAGGTTTCACCAAAGTTTTCCTCAAGAAAGGCCAGAGCAAGACGATCACGATCAAACTCGATACAGACGCATTCTCGTACTATAAAACCGACAAGAAGGCGTTCGGCTACGATGCTGGCGTTTTCGACATTCTCGTCGGGTCGTCTTCCCAGGACATCAAACTCAAAGGCAAAGCCAATCTTTTCTAACCGATGCACACGACCAATTGTTTCGACACCTTCATAGCAACAGCCGAAGACAGTAAAGCCGTAAAAGCTGAGGTTCCGCCAGTGAAAGAACCTAAGACTGTTGCGCAGCTCCAGTTCGAGCTGGTTTACGACAATCCTTATAAGTTCACTTCGGATGATGTGATCTTTACGGCTTATGCTACGAAAAACGGCATTCCGAAAAGTCAATGGGAAGAAGCGCGCACTGTGTTTTTCTCGAAAGGGCAGGCTTGTATGCGCGCGTCGGCTCTTGGCAAGCGTTACGGTTGGGGAATTCACGCCAATGCAGACGGCAAAATCGCTTTGGTAGGAGTGGATTCTGGCGATTATCACAAATTTATCTCGAACGCGGGGTTGAAACAGACCAAGGCAATGCGTTCTTCCAGAAAGTAGTCCAGTGATTGCAGAAGCGCCTTGAACAAAGGCGTCAGCGGGATTTTTGCTTGAAAATTATCCGACAGTAAACGTTTAAAATCGGCTATCCTCGAAATTGTTTTCTAAGTTGCGACAGCTTTTGGGTTCGTGCTGAACTCGCCTCAGTTTTTGTAGTAGTTTGGATCGACCTAACGCAGCATTCGTTGGAGCGAAAACGGCAACGTTACCCGAGATTTTGTGGCGGGAAATATTGGTTCGAAATAGCTTCGATGGGTTTTTTGGACATGATTTTGGTGGATGCGAACAGTTCGGTGATCTACTATCCGGGGTTTTATGGAAGTCGGTTGCCTAGCCCCGATGGCAGTGGAAAGCCCGCAGTGGCCACGCCTTTATTTTTAGGTTTTGGCAAAGCGACCACAGGAAGCTCTTGCCAAGACCATAAAAATTTGGCGCGGCCGCGAGGACTTGCAGCAAACAGCGGGATTCAGCTTCTAAACAAAGGAAAACTTAACATTGCAAAACGGCCGTATTGTCTACCTTTGTTAAAATTTTGATCCATGCAGAACATCATCGACCGTTTCGTCAGTTATGTGACGATCGATACCGAAAGCGACGCGAAGTCGACTACGACGCCAAGTACAGAAAAACAGCTGGTTCTGGCGAGCCTTTTGGCCAAAGAACTCAAGGAAATAGGCATGACCGAAGTCACCAAAGACCGAAAAGGTTATGTGATGGGTACTTTGCCGAGCAATATTGAACACGAAGTGCCGACTATTGGTTTCGTGTCACATTACGATACGTCTCCTGATTTTACGGGAGCGAACGTAAAGCCGCAGATCGTACCGAACTACGACGGGAAAGATATCGTTTTGAACGCCGAACAGAACATTGTGCTTTCGCCGAGTTATTTCAAGGATTTGCTGCAATACAAAGGCCAGACCTTGATTACGACAGACGGTACGACTTTGCTTGGCGCCGACGACAAGGCCGGACTTACGGAAATCGTGACTGCTATGGAATTTTTGATCAAGAATCCAGAGATCAAGCACGGGAAGATACGCGTTTGTTTTACACCGGACGAGGAAATCGGGCGCGGTGCCGATCATTTCGACGTGAAGAAATTCGGTGCGCAATGGGCATATACGATGGACGGAAGCCAGATTGGGGAACTCGAATACGAGAACTTCAACGCGGCCGGAGCAAAAGTTACCTTTAAAGGGAAAAGCGTGCATCCTGGTTATGCGAAAGGCAAGATGATCAATTCGATGCTTATCGCGAACGAGTTCATCAACGCGCTTCCGAAAGGTGAGATTCCCCAGGAAACGAAAGGCTATGAAGGGTTTTTCCACGTGGTCGGTCTTTCGGGAAGTATTGAGGAAAGTGTCGTGGAATTGATTATCCGTGACCACGACATGGCCAAGTTCAAGAAGCGCAAGAAACATGTAGAAAAAGTGGTGAAAGCGATCAATAAGAAGTTCGCCAAGCAATTCGGTGAAGACATCGCGGTTGCCGAAATCACAGACCAATATTACAATATGCGCGAAAAAGTCGAGCCAGTAATGCACATCGTCGACCTGGCCGAACGCGCCATGAAAGATTTGGACATCAAACCGCTTATCAAGCCAATCCGCGGCGGCACGGACGGAAGCCGTTTGTCTTATATGGGATTGCCTTGCCCGAACATCTTTGCCGGTGGACATAACTTTCACGGCAAGTACGAATACGTTCCGGTAGAAAGTATGCAGAAAGCAGTCGATACAATTGTTCGAATTGCGGAACTTACTGCGACAACCGATTTTTCGGCCAAACCTAAAGCCAAAAAGGACAAGAAAAAGAAGAAAAAATAAGCTTCACAATAGAGAAGGCATCGGAAACGGTGCCTTTTTTATTGGCAACAAATTTTTAACTTGCCCAAAATTTGTTGATCATGTCTATGTCTGAAAAGAAGAATCCCTGGGACAAAATGGGGCAGTGGCCCGAAGAAATGGATGCGCTAAAGGCAATCGTGGCCAAAACCGAACTTGTTGAGGCGATAAAATGGGGCGGACCGGTTTATACGCTTGGCAACAAGAACGTTATCGGGATCGGTGGTTTCAAGAATTATGTGGCCATGTGGTTCTGGAATGGCGTGTTTCTGAAAGACAAAGACCAAAAACTCGTAAACGCGAACGAAGGCGTGACCAAAGGTTTGCGTCAATGGCGGTTTGAGTCGAAAGCCGAAATTGACAGAGACGAAAAGCTGATCCTGGCTTATGTGCAGGAAGCGATCGCGAATGAGAAAGCCGGTTTGGCGATAAAGCCAGAAAAGAAGCAAACGGTGATTTCGGACTATTTTCAAAATGCTTTGGACAAAGATTCAGAACTAAAAGTGGCTTTTGAGAAACTTACGCCGGGCAAACAGCGCGAATATCTCGAGTATATCGATACGGCCAAACAGGAAAAGACCAAGGATGCACGTTTGGAGAAGATTGCTGCAATGGTCAAATCGGGGATTGGGCTTAACGATAAGTATAAGAAATAACGGGCGACTTTCGGAGTTTCGGCAGATTTTGAGGTTAATTCTGGGGAAGATTTGATTTTTGCCTTTTGCCCCAGACCTAACAAAACTCAAAGATTTGTTAGGTCTAAGCCCGCCCACCACCAAAATTAAAGCTAGTTACTCGAATCCGATTACAGAAAACACGTAAAAAATCATAAAAAAAGGCTGTCCAATAAAGACAGCCTTTTTGATGAGGTTTGTGTAGCGGAATTACTTCTTTTCTACAGGTGGTGCATTCAAAGCGGCACTCATTTCCATAGAAATAGCCGAGCGCTCGAACTTGATTTTTCCGGCCATGGTCTCGATTATGACGTTTTTCTCGGTCAATTCGGCCACGCGTCCGTGCATGCCGCCTTTTGTGATGACTTTATCGCCTACTTTAAGCGTGCTTTCGAAAGCTTTCTCTTTTTTCATTCTTCGTTGTTGCGGCAAGATCATGAATAGATACACGACCGCAAACATTGCTACTAATGGTGCAATTTGTTGGATTCCCATTTCAATTATTTTTTATCGTTGATGGAAGCTTGGATCTGAAGGCGTTCCATACCTTTTTCGGTATTTGTGGTCAAAGTCACCGATTTGTGTTGCTTGCCGTGTTTGCCGCGCGAATTGAACATCACCTTGATTTCGGCTTCTTGTCCTGGTTTGACAGGCTCTTTCGGATATTCTGGAATTGTACAGCCGCACGAACCTTTCGCTTTTGAGATGATAAGGTCGGCTTCTCCCGTGTTCTTGAATTTAAAGTTGTAGGTAACCTGATCTCCGGCATTTATCATTCCGAAGTCGTGCTCCTGTTTCTCGAATTCCATCGTCGGGTATTTCCCGTCTGCCGGTGGAGCAGGTTTCGTTTCTGGAACATCAGGTCCTCCAATGTTCGGTTCC
>JBCNQO010000007.1:0-11941 GCA_039592825.1 Flavobacterium sp. | reverse complement strand
AACAGCAAAAGACGTAGCGAGTGCCGTCTAGCCCGACGGCGCAAGCCAAATGCGATCAGCTTTTGGCTTGCGCCGTAACGCCCAAATCCAGAAAATAGTGGCAGTTGCAGTCGCAGTGGCAGAAAGTCGAAAGCCGGGAAATCACTTGGAAACGGCTCCGTCTATGATGCGCTGGCGGTGCGCCAAACCCCAATCGGAAATGACGCCCGTGAGTTCTTTGAGCGTGGCGCCGTATTGGGTGATCGAATATTCTACCGTGATGGGTTGCGTGTCGAGGACTTTTCTCGAAATGAGTCCGTTGACCTCGAGCTCTTTTAGGTCGCGGCTCAGGACTTTGCCCGAAATGCCGTCGATTTGGCGCAAGAGATCGCTGAAACGGCTCGGGTGAAAACACAAACTCGCGATGATCGAGATTTTCCATTTTCCGCCTATGATATCCATAACATCGTGTATCGCGCGAATCGATTTGGCGCATTCGGTAAGGGCGATCGTTTCCTGTATTTCCATATTTGTCAGTTGGTGACACGAATGTCACAGTTACTTTTTGTCACAAAGTTACAATAAACCACCAGTAGTGACTACTTTCGCATCCACTAATCACTATTCACTAAAAACCAGTCACCAAAATGACACTACACGATAGCCTGAACTGGCGCTACGCCACCAAAAAAATGAACGGAAACGTCGTGCCGGACGACAAATTGCAATACATTCTCAAAGCGGCTCATCTCGCGCCATCGTCTTCGGGATTGCAGCCTTACGAGGTTTTCGTGATTACCGATAAGTCGCTTCTGGAAAAAATCCGACCGATCTCGTTCGACCAAAGCCAGATTACCGATGCGTCTCACCTACTCGTTTTCGCGGGTTGGGACGGTTATTCCGAACAACGCATCGACAAGGTTTTCAAGAGAACGACAGCCGAAAGAGGTTTGCCATCTGACAAAATGGACGACTACAAAAATCTGCTTTTGAGCATGTACGAACCCCGCGGAAAAGAATGGCAAGCCCAGCACGCGGCCAAACAAGCGTACATCTCGTTTGCCATGGCGATAGCAGCTGCCGCAGAACAAGGCGTGGACGCGACTCCGATGGAAGGTTTCCTGAACGACGAACTGGACAAATTGCTAAACCTTGAAGAACTCGGTTTGAAAAGCGCCGTGATTTTGCCAATCGGTTACCGAGACTCCGAACAGGATTGGCTCGTGAATATGAAAAAGGTGCGTACGCCCGATGCTGAATTCTTTCACTACATTGACTAAATAAGAAACTCCGGTACAACACCGGAGTTTTTTTTATGATTTACGAAAGAAGTTTCTTATTCAGAATATCGCCCTGTCAGGGTTATAAACCCTGTCAGGATTTTAAACAGTGACAGGGCAATTTTTTGGACGCTAGATTTTTTTTGGGATTCCTTACCTCAAAGCGCCTGCAAAGCATCTATCAAAAAGTCGATATCTTCTGTAGTGTTGTAATGGCTGAAAGAAACTCGCAAAGACGGCTTACGGATATCATCCTCGGCCAGCATTTCGGCCAAAACGTGAGAAGGCTTGGCACTACCCGATTGGCAGGCGCTTCCGCGACTCAGTGCAATGCCTTTCATGTCGAGGTTGAAAAGGATCATCAGCGTTTTCTGTTCGTCCATAGGAAGGCACACGTTCAGGATGTTGTAGAACCCGTTTTCTGCACTGCCATTTACCTTGACGGACGGAAAAGCTTTTGTCAATCCCGAAATCGCATATTGCTTTAAACCAGCGATATAACTTCTTTCACTTTCCAGATTACTGTAAGACAGATCGAGCGCTTTGGCCATACCCGCGATATTGTGCACGCTTTCGGTTCCGGGGCGGATTCCTTTCTCCTGTTCGCCTCCAAAAAGGATCGGATTGACCACAAGACCTTTTCTGATGTAAGCGAAACCGACTCCTTTCGGACCGTGGAATTTATGGGCAGAAGCCACGGCAAAATCTACCGGAAGTTCCTTGAAATCGAACTCGGTTTTGCCTATCGACTGCACGGTGTCCGAATGGAAATACGCACCATATTGCCTGCAAAGATTCCCCACGCGAACCAGATCGAGAACCGTTCCCACCTCATTGTTCACGTGCATGAGCGAAACCAACGTCGGAACATTGTCTGCCAAAAGTTTGCCCAATTGGATCAAATCGACTTCGCCGTTCGGGAAAACGTTCAAAAACTGAACGTCTATCGAAAACTCGCTTCCCAAATGCTCGACAGTCTCGAGAACCGCGTGATGCTCAATTTTGGTGGTGATGATGCGCTCGACCTTGAAATCGATGATCGCACTTTTGATGATCCAGTTGTTGGCTTCGGTGGCGCCCGAAGTGAAAATGATTTCTTGGGCCGCGCAGCCCAAATTGGCCGCGATCGACTTTCTGGCGCTTTCGATAACGCTTTTCGCATGTCGACCAATCGCGTGTG
Organism: Flavobacterium sp.; assembly: GCA_039592825.1. Classification (GTDB taxonomy): domain Bacteria; phylum Bacteroidota; class Bacteroidia; order Flavobacteriales; family Flavobacteriaceae; genus Flavobacterium. Next base: position 9,502 of record JBCNQO010000007.1, on the reverse strand, counting down.
TGGACGAAGGATTCCCGTAATCTTCCGAAAGCACTTTTGCCATTTCGGCCACGACTTCTGCCCGCAATTGGGTCGTTGCCGCGTTATCTAGATAAACTGTTTTCAAGGGTTGCTGTTTTGTTGTTCTTGTTGGCATCGCGATTTTAAAGTCACGAAATCTTTCATTTTTTTAATCTTTCAATCTTTTAATTCTTGGGCAAAATCGAAATCGCCGTTCCGCCACCAGCAGCCAAAACCAGATTGATTTTCGACTTTGAATCGACATCGATCGTCTTTATGGCATACGATTTCGGATTTTTCTGCCAATCGGCGTCTTTTCCGTCTTCGTATATCGTGGCTTTGTATTTCTTGCCTGCCGGAAGAAAATCGAGCGAAATGGTAGACTTTCTGGCGTTTTCATCTGTAATCGAACCGATAAACCATGCGTCTTTCCCTTTGGCTTTTCTGGCGATCGTAAGGAAATCTCCAGGTTCGGCTTCGAGAATTTTCGTGTCGTCCCAATCGATCGCCACGTCTTTGATGAACTGGAAAGCATCGGAATACTTCTCGTAATTTTCGGGCAAGTCGGCCGCCATCTGGATTGGCGAATACATGGTCACGTAAAGCGCCAACTGTTTGGCCAGAGTTGTATGGACTTGTTCCTTTTTATTCGGATCGTAAGCCGACATCTTGATTTCAAAAATCCCAGGCGTGTAATCCATCGGGCCACCTAACAAACGCGTAAAAGGCAGAATTGTTTCGTGAGACGGCGGATTCCCGTTGGCCCAGGCATTGAATTCATTTCCTCTGGCAGCTTCTGCCGACACGTAATTCGGCCAGGTTCTGTGAACGCCCGTAGGACGAGAGGATTCGTGCGAATTCACCATGATCTTGCGCTCGGCGGCGCGTTGCACGACCCAATTGAAGTGGTTCACCATGGTTTGTCCGTCGTGCCATTCGCCTCTTGGGATTATGCGTCCCACGTAACCGGTTTTCACGGCTTTATACCCATATTTCTGCATGAAATCGTAAGCGCGATCGAGCCTTCTTTCGTAATTGGCCACCGAACCCGAAGTCTCGTGGTGCATGATGAGTTGGACGTTTTTCGATTTGGCGTAGTCCGAAACGGCTTTTACGTCGAAATCGGGATAAGGCGTCACGAAGTCGAAAACCTCTTCTTTCCAGTTGCCGAACCAATCTTCCCAACCCACGTTCCAACCTTCTATAAGTACGCCGTCGAAACCGTTTTTGGCCGCGAAGTCTATGTATTTCTTGGCATTTTCGGTTGTCGCACCGTGTTTTCCAGTAGGTTTCAGACCTTCTACGCCTTGAGTCGATGCGCTTTGGGCGCCGGCGTAATCCCAAGTGCTTCGGTTCACGTGCATTTCCCACCAGATCCCGACGTATTTCATAGGTTTGATCCAGCTCGTATCATCGATTTTTGATGGATCGTTCAGGTTCAGGATAAGTCGCGAACCGACAATTTTTCTGGCGTCGTCCGAAACCATCACGGTTCTCCAAGGCAGTTTGCAAGGCGTTTCCAGATAAGCCAGATCACCGATCGCGTTCGGGGCCAAATCGGCACGGAAAGTGAATGTTTTCGGGTTCAGGTTCAGATGCATCACCGGATAATTCACCACGGCAGCCTCGAAAATGTTCACGTAAAGCCCGTCTTTGGTTTTCATCATCAAAGGCGATTGCACGCGCGTAGGTTCCATCGGGCCTTTAAAGCCGATGCCGTTCGAGATCTGCGATTGGTCGCCGTTTATCTGCGAAAGCGAAGATTCGGTGTATTCGTATTCCTGACTGTCGAAATCGCCGGGAATCCAGAAAGCCTTGTGGTCGCCCGTAAGGTTGAACTCAGTGGTTTCGCGCGTCACTTTGAAGTATTTCCAGCGGTATTGGTTCGGAAGCTCGTATCGGAAAGCCAAACCTTCGTCGTACAATCGGAAAATGATGTTGAGTTTGCGTTCGGTCGTAGTCTGCGAAAGCTCGACTTTTAGCTCGTTATAATGGTTTCTGATGAACGATTGCTCGCCAAGAACGGGTTTCCAGGTTTCGTCTCCCGTAGCCGATTCGCTTTTTAGTACCTTGAAATCGGAATCGAAAGACTGAGGATCTTCGAGCCGGAATCCCAAAAGACTTTGCTCGATGACGGGTTTTCCTTTGTATTCGAGCGTGTACGAAGGTTTGCCATTGTCGACTAGCTTGAATTCTACCTTGAGTACTTTGGAAGGCGAAAGCAAGGTTTGGGCAGATGCTGTGCCACTTCCGAAGAGAAGCGACAGGAACAGGATTTTTTTCATTAGATTTTTCGAGGGTTACGAAGTATCGCAAAGATAGGAATATCGGTTAAAATTGTGGTAATAGTGACGCGCGCCCAAGGCCAATATCGAAAAACGTTTATTTTTGCTCAAAATTCCCGCTATGAAAAGAATATTCGCATTTTTGGCTTTTGCATTGGTTTTGAACGGATGCGACGACGGCGACCTTATTTCCCAGGACATCGATTTTTCGGATCTTCAGCTTCAAAGATGCGGAACGACCAACACGAATGTGCTATACAAACTCACCGATCGCGACGCGTTGATCCTGCAGTTTGAAAACCTTGATACTTTCTTGCCCGATGTACCGTCTGCAGAAGGCACTTATGATTCGATCGTAATAGACAACAATTTCAGAAAGCTTTTGTATCGCGTTTACAACGGTCAGCCGGCCACCGACAATATCTGTGCAAGCATCCAGCCTCCAACGCCAAGTGTGATCGAGCAATGGAACGCCACTTCGGGCATGATCAGGGTAACTACAAGTGTCCTAAAATCTGCCAATGGCGCAGAAGCCTTTTTGGGCGGGGAGAAAATTGACGGCCTGCGCTACGCCTTCACGATCCGCGACGTGATCTGGCAAACGCCGAACAATTCGATCACAGACGACATCAACCTCGGCTATATCGACAAAACAGGAGCTTCCTTTACCAGTGCCGCCACTTTGGCCGACGTAAATGCCGATACGTTCAAATGCGACGCAAACAATATCGTATACAGAAAATCGGGAAGTCAGGCTTTTGCGATCAACATCGATCCCGCTTTGTTGGATCCTACTGTGTTGAACACGCCAAAAGTGGGCACGATTTCAGCCGGAACCAACGCCGTAGTATACACGCGTTATCCCGCGGGAACAGACCTGAACGCCACCGGTTTCAATTTTTGCGCCTCCTATCCTACGCTCCCGTATTCCGATTATTGGATAGCCGATGCCGGAGACGGAACGACCACCGGAATCATAGAAGTGATCAGTACAACTGTGGGAACAAGCGTGGTGCATAGCATCAGACTCAAAAACACGACGCTAAGAAGACAAGACGGCGCATTCTCGTTCAAGATCGCAGACGATTACCTTTTCGGGGAATTGACCGTTTCTCAATAATTCTGACGGAAATAAACCTCGGTCGCTCCCTGTCCGTACTTCTGGAAACTCGCCTCGCGGAAATCGATCCCGTCGTAACGCGCGAGTAAAAAGTCCAGTTCCGATTTCAAGATACCTTCGCCAACACCGTGGATCAAAACGATTTTCGGGATGCGGTTCGTCGCGGCAAAATCGAGATGCCTTTTGGCCGTATCGAGTTGAATCGTGAGAATATCGAAATTGGAAAGATGCTTCGAATGTTTGACTAGTTTTTCGATGTGAAGATCGAATTCGGGAGGCGGAATTTCACCCTTTTGTTTCTTTGGAGCGACGTTGAACCGCTTTTCGGAAGCTTCCTTTTCGGACTTTATTTTAGTTGGACTAAAACTTCCGATTTCTTTACGCAAGTTATTGGAATCGTTTAACTTAATCAACTCATTGACAAAATAAGTCATTTCAAAACCATCGGTAGTTTCTATCGTAATCCGGTCTTTTTCGACCTTTGTCACAACGCCTTCGAAGTCGTCGTCCAATACCGCAACCTTATCGCCTTTCTGCATCGTCCTTATCGTTTTGGTTTTCGTTTTTAGATGGCAGGATCGCACTCAATCTCAAGATTCCGAACATGAGCAGAATCACTCCCAAAGCAAGCAAATATGGATTCGGTTTGGGCTGCGATTGTTCGTAAAACGCCAGGATGATTCCGGCCAGCGTCGTGAGGTAAAGCCATTTTTTCATGCGCCAAAAATAACAATTAAGCCAACTTTCGCCCGACGTCTTCCGCTTATTTTTTCGTAACATTGTACAAATTCCCGCCATGGAAGAATATATGATACCGTGTATGAACAAGAAAATGTTCGGCTTCGATTGCCCCGGATGCGGCACGCAGCGCGCGTTGAATTTTCTTATCCACGGCGATTTTGTGGCGGCGTTCCAGATGTTTCCGGCCATTTACACGACCATTCTCATGTTGGTTTTCGTCGGACTTCATTTTGTTGACAAATCGCGCAATTACCTCAAAATCGTCATTTATCTGGCGGTGCTGAACACGCTCATCGTTTTGGGCGTCTATTTCTATAAATTAGCAACCATCATCTAACTTTACTTATGGATTTACTACAGGAAAAAACACCTCGTAATTTGCCGAATGCCACAGCGGTGCTCATACTCGGGATAGGCTCTTTGCTCGGCTGCTGCTGTTACGGCATTCTGGGCGTCATTTTGGCACCGATTGCTTTGATACTCGCGGCCAAGGACATGAAACTCTATCGTGCCGAACCAGATATCTACCTCAATTATTCCACGTTGAACGCCGGACGTATCATCGCCTATATCGGCCTGGCCGTAAGCATCATCACGCTTGCCGCTTACGTCTACCTGATTTCGGTCTTCGGAATCGAAGGACTCATGAACATGAACGAGGAAATGATTCGCGAGTGGCAAAACGGCGCCAATTAAGGCATCAGAACGCATAAAAAGAAAAAGTCCGCCAATTACAGCGGACTTTTTTATGGACAAGAATCGGCTTTTATCGCTCGAATTCCTTTAAAGTTCTGGTGATGATAGAAACGCAGTCGAGCAATTGCTCCTCGTTCATGACCAAAGGCGGCGCAAAACGGATGATATTGCCGTGCGTCGGCTTGGCCAAAAGCCCGTTGTCTCTCAAGGCGAGACAAATATCCCAAGCCGTTGAACTTTCTTCTGTGTCATTGATCAGGATCGCATTCAGAAGTCCTTTTCCTCTTACCAAAGTGGCGATGTTCGATGTTTTGATGTACTCGCCAATTTTCTCTCGGAACAACTTCCCTAGCCTGTCGGCCTTCTCGGACAGTTTTTCTTCCGAAACCACTTCCAGCGCTGCAACGGCAACCGCAGCCGCGATCGGGTTTCCACCAAAGGTCGATCCGTGTTGGCCCGGTTTGATCACGTTCATGATCTCGTCGTTGGCCAAAACCGCCGAAACCGGATAAACGCCGCCCGAAAGCGCCTTGCCCAAAATCAACACGTCCGGCTTCACGTTTTCGTGGTCAACGGCCAAACGCTTTCCTGTTCGGGCAACTCCCGTCTGGACTTCATCGGCTATAAAAAGAACATTGTATTGCTCGCACAAAGCTTTGGCTTTAGATAAGTAACCTTCGCTCGGCACGTAAACTCCGGCTTCGCCCTGAATCGGCTCTACCAGAAAACCTGCGACATTCGGTGACGACTTCAAGGCATTTTCCAACGCTTCGAGATTGTCGTATTCAATTCTGATGAATCCCGGCGTGTAAGGCCCGAAGTTCTTGCGCGCGCCTTCGTCGTTAGAGAACGAGATGATCGTGGTCGTGCGTCCGTGGAAGTTGCCTTCGCACACGATGATTTCGGCCTGTTTTTCGGCGATTCCCTTTACTTCGTAAGCCCATTTTCTGGTGATTTTTAGCGCCGTTTCTACCGCTTCGGCTCCCGTGTTCATAGGAAGCATTTTGTCGAATCCGAAGTAATTCGTGAGGAATTGCTCGTAAGGTCCGAGCTTGTCGTTGTAGAAAGCTCTCGAGGTAAGCGTGAGTCTCTGGGCTTGTTCGATAAGCGCATTGATGATTTTCGGATGGCAATGTCCCTGGTTAACGGCCGAGTAAGCCGACAGGAAATCATAGTACTTTTTCCCTTCCACATCCCACACATAAACACCTTCTCCTTTAGACAAAACCACTGGCAATGGGTGATAATTGTGGGCTCCGTATTCGTTTTCGAGCGCCATCAACGCTTCTGACTTGGTAGTTTGCAAAACTGACATTGCATTCAAATTTAAATTATCGTTCACCATTCCTGCTTGTGGAGAGAAATCATCCAGATTCGCCCAAAAATATGAATTATCGACAAAAATACCGCAGTCATTTTCAGATGTTTTCAACCAAATCGACCAACGGTGTTAAAAAACGACTCGCGTATTGTAAAAAAATCGTTAAGCTATATATTTGGTTCAGACACCAATAAGTAATCCCTATGAAAAAAATTGCACTATTCCTTCTTTTGGCCGCGGCACCTTTCATTTCCTCATGCAGTTCAGACGACGGCGGTGAGTCTGGCGGACGCAACATGAAAGCCACGATAAACGGACAGACTTACCTCTTCAACACGGTTGCCGTCGCGACCCAGGAATACACAGAAGGCACGTTCACGTACACAGACGTCGAGCTTTTGGGCAGCATCGACAACAACCCAGACAACACCATCAAGATCGTGCTCATGCAAGGCGAAACCGGGCACGACGCAAGCTGGTATTTCGGTCATTTCGACGAACTCGAGGAATTCCAGAAAGATGGAAGCTTCTCGACCGTGATTTCAGAAAGCACCAACAATTTCGTAAAAGGAACTTTCCAAGGCACGGTGATCTCAACTGTAGACGGCGAGACCAAAACCATCACCAACGGCAGTTTCGAAGTGCGTTACTAGAAAAATCCAAAGCAGAAAAAAAGCCCCAATTTCGGGGCTTTCGTTTTTATACCAATTTGGCGTTAGAAGTGATCTTGGCGTTGAACAGCTTCGAGATCGGACAATTCTTCTCGGCCTTGGTCACGAGTTCCTGAAACTTCTCTTCGGAAATTCCCTCGATTTTCGCCGTAAGGTTGAGTTCCGAACTCACGATCGTGCCGTCGGTCAAATCAATGTCGCAACGTGTCTCGATAAATTCGATCTTGTGGCCTTCTTCACCAATGAAAGCCGAAAGCTGCATCGTAAAGCAACCCGCGTGTGCGGCCGCGACCAATTCTTCGGGGTTCGTTCCCACGCCGTCCTCAAAACGCGTCTTGAACGAATACTGCGTGTTGTCGAGCGTCTTGCTCTGTGTCGTCAATTTTCCCGCTCCTTCTTTGAGCGAACCTTGCCAAACGGCCGTTGCATGTCTTTTCATGATATTAGTTGTTGATTGTTTATTCATTTTTGGGCGCGCCCGCGGCGATTCTTTCAGGCCAATTTCCGAAAAAGCCAAATCTTTTTCTACACAAAATCCGATGGCCGCGGTCAGGCTATCCGCTATATCTTTTGCAAAACCAATGTGACCAAAAACATCACTCGGCCGGCAAAAGGATGCCGCTTTTATCCTTCGCGCAATCGGCAGCAAACTTCAGTCGTTTTACAAAGGCCTTAAACTTTCTCTGCCCCAAAAACCACAGTAAACTTCGCTCCTTTGTGGCTTCCGGCACTTTCAGCCGTCAAATGCCCGTCGTATTTCTCTACGATTTTTCGGCACAAATAAAGTCCGATTCCCGTAGAAGGCTCATTTTCGGTTCCGCGTCGCGACATAGGAGTAAATTTACGGAAAAGCTCGTCCGCTTTATCCGGCGGAAAGCCCAAACCTTCATCCGAAACCGTAATTACGCACTTTACCTTGTCGTCGTGTAGGTTAATCCTTATACAAGAACCTCTTTCAGAGAACTTGATGGCGTTGTCGAGCAAATTCACCAAAACGCGCATCAAAAGATCGAAGTCGATCGGCAAAAGCATCCGGGACATATTGTGATCAACCACGAGTGCCAATGCCTTTTTCGACAAATCGCTTCCTTTTTCCTTGTTTAGTTCTGCAATGATCTCATTTACGACCACATGCCTGTAAACCGGAAGCCGTTTCGAAATATCTTCTTCGTCACGGATAAGCTTGATGAAATTCTCCAAAAACCCGAACTGCTGTTGCGTAGACGCGACAATCAACGACGCATATTCGTTCACCGAATTCTGGTCTGTCTCGTCGGGAATCAGCTTAGCCAAAGCCTGGGCGTTGCTGGCAAAATTCCGCAAATCGTGAGACAACAAATAGATAAGGTCGAGCTTTTCGGCACTCAACGCATGGTTTTCCTCTATCGTTTTCTGCACGTTAGCCATCAGGATTCCCGCTTCGTCCACGAAATTGCGCGGCAGGTTCGGCATTTCGCCTTTGATCCTGTAGTCTTCGAGTTGGGTCGCCGCCAAATGTACCGGCCACGTCAATTTGCGCAAAACGATCAAAGTTGCAGCCGTGGCAACCAAGGTCAAAACCAGCGTAAAAAGCAATATGAGTTCGGGCGATTCGTCCCTTTCGGCAAAAAGCACGAAAAAAATCAGCCCGATTAAAGGAATATGGATGCCGAGAAAGGCTACAAACAGGAATTTGAAAGCGTAATTCTTCCTCAGAAATCCTATCGACGACAGGCTTTTATATAATGTCATGGGCGTAGTTGTTGCTGGACAATTAAAGTTAGTTCAATTTTTCTTACAAAAACGTTAAACAAAAATAAACACTTCTTTACCAAAATCGGTTCACAAAAAACTGTCAATTTTCGATTCTGCGCTTCCAAATAATTACTTTTGCGCCATGGCAAGAAAAAGCAAGGACAAAATCGTTTTTGAACAGATTGAAGTGCTCGACGCGGGCGCAAAAGGCGTTTCGGTGGCAAAAGCTCCAGACGGAAAGGTGATTTTTATCCCGAACGTGGTTCCGGGAGACGTTATCGACGTGCAGACTTTCAAGAAGCGCAAGTCTTATTACGAGGGAAAAGCCGTCAAATTCCACGAGCTTTCCCAGCACCGCATCGAACCTATTTGCGAACACTTCGGGGTTTGCGGCGGCTGCAAATGGCAGAATATGGACTACAACCAACAATTGTTCTACAAACAGAACGAGGTCCTGAACCATCTGCAACGCATCGGCAAAGTCGAGTTGCCCGAATTCGAACCGATATTGGGTTCGGAAAAACAGTTTTTCTACCGCAACAAAATGGAGTTCGGCTTCTCGAACTCGCGCTGGCTCACGCCACAGGAAATCGCATCGGCTACCGAACTCGACGACCGAAACGCCCTTGGTTTCCACATCCCGAAAATGTGGGACAAGATCCTGAACATAGACAAATGCTGGCTTCAGGAAGATCCGTCGAACGACATCCGCAACGAGGTAAGAAGATTCGCCATAGAAAACGATCTGGCTTTCTTTGACCCGAGAAATCACGAAGGTTTGCTGAGAACGCTCATGATCCGCACTTCTTCTACGGGAGAGACGATGGTCTTGATCCAATTCTTCGACGACAACCAGAAAGAGCGAGAAATGATCCTGGATTTCCTTTCGGAAAGATTCCCGGAAGTCACTTCGCTGCTTTACGTCATCAACCAA
>JBCNQO010000069.1:0-6766 GCA_039592825.1 Flavobacterium sp. | reverse complement strand
CCGTCGCTGGTCTGGAAAACCACGTGGAATTTCACTCCTTCATTTATAAGGTCTTTCCCGCCGGGCAATTGGTTGATCATCTCGGCGATGATAGCCGGCCCGAGTTGCGAGAAGGTCGCCACATCTGTTTCTTCGGACGTAGCTTCGAGTTCCGAGATAAAATCGATTGTTTTTCCGGGTTTGACCTCGGCCGAGATCGATTTGAAAATGGTGTTGCTTATCTGATGCGAGGAGGCGTTCACGTTCGAGGCGAATTCCTGCATTTTCTCTTCTGTGGTCTTCGCGCAGGAGGCGATCAAAAGGCAAAAGCCCGCGAGCAATGCCAATAGGGATAGTCGTTTTTTCATCGGTGTCATTGTTTGCGGGCAAGATATCCCAAAAAACAGTAACTTTCTGAATAAGCCTGCAACTTTTGGTTCCCATTTGGCATTTGTCTAACCAAATATTTGCCGATATTTGCGATTCCTTAAAAAGTTATGAAAAGAAACAAAAACACAATTCTGGGCTGGGCGTCCTTCATCATGGTCTTGATGGGATTGCTGCTCATAGGACTCGGGATTTTCCGCTATACGGAAGTCGCCGGTTGGGGATTCGGCGCGGTAGGCGTAGGATTCCTGGCCAATGCCTGGGTTTTCAGCTCGCTAAAAGGGCGGGTTTAATCAATCGCTAATTCACATCTGTTATTATGTCAGACGATAAGAAAGTCATATTTTCCATGTCGAAGGTCTCCAAGACCTATTCGGCCAACAACAAGCAAGTGCTCAAGGACATTTACCTGAGCTTTTTCTACGGCGCCAAGATCGGGATTCTCGGTTTGAACGGATCGGGAAAATCGTCGCTTTTGCGCATCATCGCGGGCGAGGATAAGAACTATCAGGGCGATGTCGTGTTTTCTCCGGGTTATACCGTGGGATATCTCGAGCAGGAACCGCAATTGGACGAGAACAAAACCGTGATCGAGGTAGTCCGCGAAGGCGTGGCCGAAACCATGGCCGTTCTCGAGGAATTCAACAAGATCAACGACCAGTTCGGGTTGCCGGAAGTTTATGAGGATGCAGACAAGATGCAGAAACTCATGGACCGTCAGGCGGAATTGCAGGACAAGATTGACGCTTTGGGCGCATGGGAAATTGACAACAAGCTAGAAGTCGCCATGGACGCGTTGCGCACGCCAGATCCTGACACTCCTATCAAAGTGCTTTCTGGTGGAGAGAAACGCCGCGTGGCTTTGTGCCGCCTTTTGTTGAAGCAACCAGACGTTCTTTTGTTGGACGAACCTACCAACCACTTGGACGCCGAATCGGTACTTTGGCTAGAGCAGCACTTGCAGCAATATCCGGGAACGATCATCGCCGTAACGCACGACCGTTATTTCCTTGACAACGTGGCCGGATGGATCCTCGAACTCGACAGAGGCGAAGGCATTCCGTGGAAAGGCAACTATTCGTCTTGGCTTGACCAGAAGTCGAAACGTCTCGAGCAGGAAGAAAAAACGGCTTCCAAACGCAGAAAGACTTTGGAACGAGAGCTCGAATGGGTCAAACAAGGCGCGAAAGGCCGTCAGACCAAACAGAAAGCGCGTTTGCAGAACTACGACCGCCTTTTGAACGAAGACCAGAAAGAACTCGAGGAAAAACTCGAATTGTATATCCCGAACGGACCGCGTTTGGGAACGAATGTGATCAACGCCGAAAAAGTGGCCAAAGCCTTCGGTGACAAATTGTTGTACGACAACCTCAATTTCGTATTGCCGCAAGCCGGAATCGTAGGCGTTATCGGGCCAAACGGTGCCGGTAAAACCACGATCTTCAAGATGATCATGGACGAACTCCAGCCGGATTCGGGTGAATTCAAGGTTGGGGAAACCGTCAAGATCGCTTACGTAGATCAGGCGCACTCGAACATCGATCCCGAAAAATCGATCTGGGAGAATTTCGCCGACGGCCAGGAACTGATCATGATGGGCGGAAAACAAGTGAACTCAAGAGCTTACCTAAGCCGTTTCAACTTTGGCGGATCAGACCAGAACAAGAAAGTTTCTGCGCTTTCGGGCGGTGAAAGAAACCGTCTTCACCTGGCCATGACGCTCAAGGAAGAAGGAAACGTACTGCTTCTGGATGAGCCTACGAACGACCTTGACATCAACACGCTTCGCGCACTCGAGGAAGGTCTTGAGAACTTTGCGGGCTGTGCTGTCGTGATTTCGCACGACCGTTGGTTCCTGGATAGGATTTGTACGCATATTCTTGCATTCGAAGGTGATTCGGAAGTTTATTTCTTCGAAGGAAGTTTCTCGGACTACGAAGAGAACAAGAAGAAGCGTCTTGGTGCAGACCTTGTTCCGAAGCGCATCAAATACAGAAAGTTGATCAGAAACTGATACACACCAACCCCGATTTTCGCGATCGGGGTTTTTTATTGGCGCAATACCTCTATATTTGAACCAACCAAATCGAGTGCATTGCCTTTAAAACCACATATTTTCCTGTTGCCGCTACTTTTTTGGGCAACGTTTTCCTTCGCCCAGAATACCTACACGCCAAAAGGCATAGACAAACTGAGCGCCAAGGCCGACAATTACCTTACCGATCTCAATTTTCGCGAGTCTTTGCGCTATTCGCGTGAGGCGCTAAAACAGTCCATCGCGATCAAGGACAATTACCGCATTGCCTACGCCTACAACTGCATCGCAGGTAATTACGACGAGTTGTCCGAGAACGACAAAGCCATCTATTACTACAACAAAGGTTTGTCGTATGCCAATAAAACAGATAACGACACACTCAAGAACTGGCTCAACAACAATCTCGGAAACATGTATTTTTTCGAGAAAAAGGAGTACGAGAAAGGGATTGCGTACTATCAGGCGTCCATCCATTATAGCGAAAGGATAAAGGATACGACGCAGATTCTGTTTACGAAATTAAACGTGGCCTGGGCTTATTTTGATATAGGACTTTACGAACAAGGAAGGCCGTACCTGCAATTCGTCAACAAGAATTTCGACAAATACGGACGCAAGAACCTAAAAGCCGTGCGATTGCTGCTCAACGGAATGCTGTCAAGCCACGACAAGCAGGACAAATCGGCCGATGCTTACTACCGCATGGCCATCGATACTGCGATCGCGACCGAAGAAAAGCTCGACCTTTCCTACACTTACGAGGAATACTCGAAATTCCTGGCCAAGACCGGCGACCACAAAAGCGCTTATCGTTACCTGCAAAAGTTCGGCAAAATCAAGGACGAGGTTTACGACAGCGAAAAGCTCAAACGCGCGGCGTCGGAAGGACTGAATCTGGAATTGGACGAATACAAAAGAGCCGTTGACCGCATCGCCGCCGAAAACGAGGTTCAGGCGTTGAGTTTACGAAAGTCCCAAATCATCGTGATCTTGTTCATCGTGAGTTTGCTGGCGTTGACTTTACTGGTTTACATCCTTTACAAAAACGTCAATTTCCGAAAGAAAGCTAACGCCGAATTGCTTCAGGCCAACCGCGATCTGGTCGAAGCCAAGGAAAAAGCCGAAGAAGCCGCGCGTCTCAAAACCCAATTCGTGTCCACGATAAGCCACGAGCTGCGAACGCCTTTGTATGGAGTTGTCGGGATTACCGATATGATTTCGGACGAGCACAAGGAATTGGCCAAAAGTCCGCACCTTAATTCGCTTCGGTTCTCGGCCAAATATCTGTTGTCGCTTGTGAACGACATCCTTCAGATCAACAAAATTGAGGAAAAACGCGTGGTACTCGAAAATCACGTTTTCAATATTTCGGATGAGATCCACACGATAAAAGATTCACTGAAATTTATCGCCAATAGAAACCGCAACGAGATAGAGATCGAAATAGACAAGTCGATTCCCGAAACCCTGATTGGCGACAAATTGCGGCTTTCCCAGATTTTCATGAACCTGGTGAGTAATGCGCTCAAATTCACTTCGGACGGAAAAGTGTCGATCGGGGCGCATCTGACCAAAAATATAGGCGACAAATTCTTTATCAAGTTCTCGGTAAAAGACAACGGGATCGGGATTGCCGAGGAAGATCAGGAGAAGATTTTCGAGAAATTCGTCCAGATCGAAAGAAAAGAAAACGACTACCAAGGTACCGGACTCGGGCTGTCGATCGTCAAGAAACTCGTCGAATTGTACGACAGTGAAATCTACCTCAAAAGTGCCGTGAACCGCGGTACCGAGTTCGAGTTCACTATTGCCTTCGAGCACAATCCGGCCAAGACGCAGGAAATCATCAACAACATAGAAGTCGACCTTTCTACGGCGGCTTCACACGAAGTGCTGGTGGTCGAGGACAACAAGATCAACCAGATGGTGACGCGGAAAATCCTGCAGAACAACGGTTACCGATGCAAGGTCGTAGACGATGGGCTTTCGGCGATAGAAATGCTGCGTAAGAAAAAGTTCGACATCGTGCTCATGGACATAAACATGCCGATAATCAACGGTTTCGAGACTACCAGACGCATCAGATTGTTCGATCTTGAAACGCCAATTATAGCGCTCACGGCTTTCGACAAGGAAGAAATTACCGAAGAAGCGATTTCTGCCGGCATGAACGACATCATCATCAAACCTTTTGAACCTGTGAAACTTTTTCAGGTGATTTCGGCTCAGATTAATAAGAGGAAGAGTTCCTGAGTGCCTGAGTGCCTGAGTGCCTGAGTGCCTGAGTGCCCGAGTGCCCGAGTGCCCGAGTGCCCGAGTGCCTGAGTGCCTGAGTGCCTGAGTGCCTGAGTGCCTGAGTGAAATTATCGGGTTCGAAATTAACCTCCAAATTTTTCAGAACTTATTTTCTAAGAAAAGCAAAAAGCCAATCCGTTTACGGATTGGCTTTTCTCTTAACGTTTAGCGAAGTCTTCGGCACTAAGGATCTCCGGCACTCCGGTACTTTCAATACCATCTGCGCTTATTTTTCTTCGAACCCTCAGACTTGCGCGATTGCCCATTGTGTTTGGTCTTTCCGCTTCTGTTGTTCGATTTTTGTTGCTGCGGTTTTGGCTCGCCCGTTGGGATAGTTCCCGGCGCTTCTCCTTCTTTCCATGGGTAAGGATGTTCGTCGACGATTTTCACGTCGACCTTGATGAGTTTCTGGATGTCTTTCCAGTAAGGGGCTTCGTCTTTTCCGCAAAATGAGATCGCGATACCGCCATTTCCGGCGCGTCCGGTTCTTCCGATCCTGTGGACGTAAGTTTCGGGAATGTTCGGAAGGTCGAAATTGATTACGAACGGCAATTGCTCGATGTCGATGCCTCGCGCGGCAATATCTGTGGCTACCAAAATTCCGACTTCATTATTTTTAAAGGCTTCCAGAACGCGTTGGCGCGCCGACTGCGACTTGTCTCCGTGAATGGCTTCGGCCGCAACGCCTTTCTTTCTCAGGGAACGCACCACATTGTCCGCTCCGTGCTTGGTTCGGGTAAAAACCAGCACGTTGTTGAGTTTCTCGTTTCGGATAAGGTGGTACAACATGTTTCGCTTGTCCGATTTGTCGACGAAATAAATGCGCTGTTCGACTTTTTCGGCCGTAGAAGAAACCGGAGCAACCTGAACGTTCGCCGGATCGGTAAGGAAAAGTTCGGCCAGTTCGCGGATCTGCAACGGCATCGTGGCCGAGAAAAGCAACGTCTGGCGGTTATCCGGAGTGAGTTTTACGATCTTTTTCACGTCGTTGATAAAACCCATGTCGAGCATCTGGTCGGCTTCGTCCAAAACCAAAGTGTGCAAATGGTCCAGGTCGATGAAACCTTGTTTGTGCAAGTCGAGCAAACGTCCCGGAGTAGCGATAAGCACATCGACACCTTTCTTTAGTTGGTCGACTTGCGGAACCTGGGAAACGCCACCGAAAATCGTGAGCTGGCGCAGGTTGGTGTAACGCCCGTAAGTCTCGAAACTTTCGCCTATCTGAAGCGCAAGTTCACGGGTTGGCGTCACGACCAAAGCGCGAATCACTTTATGTCTTTTGGACGAACCGATGTTGCGGTGCAGATTGTGGATGATGGGAATGGCGAACGCGGCCGTCTTTCCGGTTCCGGTCTGGGCGCATCCAACGATGTCGCGACCTTCCATGATCACGGGAATCGACTGTTGCTGGATTGGGGTAGGAGACGTGTAACCTTCTTCGGAAACCGCCGTCAATATGGATTTGGATAAATTGAGATCTTCGAATTTCATAAAAGCCTGATTTTTGGCAAGCGGCAAAGATAGTGAATTAACGCCTTGGCTCGGCACGTCGCGATTTGTGGGAAATCGGCTGTCCAAATTTGTAAATTAAAATCAGAAAAGAGGGCATTTGCGCCAGATTATTTTATATTTGGATAAGAACCATTCGATATGAAACTAGGGATTTTACTTACGACCGAACACCGGTTGTTGAGCGTGGCCGCGATGTTGGACGTATTTCAGTCGGTAAACCGATTCTATGAGGAAGCTTCGCTCGAGCCGTTTTTCGAGATCGAACTTTTGCATCTGCAAGCCCAAAGTGAGACGGTTTATTCGGAATACAAATTGTCGGTTGCGAATTCCGAAGATAAGTTCAACCTCATTCTCGTTCCGGCTTTCAAACCCGAAGCCATGCCGATGCTTCTGGCCGAAAATCGCCAATGGATTCCATGGCTGCACGCCCAATATGCCAAAGGTGCGCACATCGCCAGTTTTTGCACGGGTGCATTTCTGTTGGCTTCGACAGGTTTGTTGGACGGAAAACCGGCCACGACGCACATTAATGCCGAATACGCTTTTGCATCGGCT
>JBCNQO010000068.1:0-6810 GCA_039592825.1 Flavobacterium sp. | reverse complement strand
GCACCGCGCAGGCGGCCTGGGCTTCGGGGCGTTCGGAGGCGGTAAAGGCGAGTTTGAGGGACATGAGGCAGGGTCTGAACAGCAGGGGGATAGCCGTCTTAGAACGGATTATCCAGTTTGGACAAACTCGTTTCTGCCTCAAAATTCTGGTTGATCGCATCGGCGTCACACACGACGAGACTGTCGCGATAACGGCCAATGTAAACGCAGTTGTCATAAGGCAAAATGACTTCCGAGAACGACTTTTCGCCTTTCTTTACGAGATTGGAAAAGCCGAAGTCGGTTAGGATTTTCTCGTCGGATTCCGATTTGTCCGACGTTTTTATTACCATGAAAGACGCTTTCCAACCCATTATTTCTTGCTGAAAAGTTTTTTGTCGAGCGCTTCGATTTCGGGCAGGTCTTTGATGTATTGTTTCGCATCCCACGTGATATTCCAGCGCTTCACATAATTGCTTATAGGGTCCAATCCGACTTCGGCCCGTCTTTTATCTACATTTTCCGGATCTTCGAGCGGGCGCACGAACGACTTTCCGGTATTGGCGTCGGTCATGATCTGGCTGCCGAACGTCTGTTTTTTGCCTTGTCCCAAATCGGTTCTGTCCTTTAAAAGCGCATAACTCGAGTTCGGAAGTTCGCCTTTCAAAGCGGCCTCGCGAAACATCGGCATGTATTTTTCGCGCGTTTTCTGGTCAGAATGCTGGATTACGAGAAAGACCGCAGTCACGGCAGTTCCGCCAACCACATCTTGGGTCGGGAAACCTTTTTCGTCCAGAAGCTTGGTCACGATATTAAGGTTGATTTTGTCCTTTTCTTCGATCAGATCCCATTGTTTCTTGACTTCATCTGACTTCAAACCATATTTTTTCTCGAGTTCAGGCAATTGTTTGCGCAAATCCTGATCGTCTTTCAAAACCTGTTCGAGTTGGTTTTTGAGCTTGTGATCGATTTTGGCCAACGCCTTCTCCTGGTTCGATTTTACCTGATCGAGCCACGGTTTCCAGCGTTTATCCGAGTGTAAATTGTCGAGATCCGTGTCCTGGATCACGTGGTCATAATTGGCATAACCTTCTTTTCCGATCTTTTGCAGCTGAACGAAAGAAGAATCGGCGACTTTGGCCAAAGACCACGAACAGGCCGCGTTGTATCGGTCGGATTCATTGGCTTTTTTGTGGGCCGAGAAAGCTTTGGAATACGCGAGTCCGGAGTTCTTGAAATCTTTGGAGTCGTAAAGGGTTTCGGCTTTTTTGATTGCATCCGCGTAAGCCGACACATTGTTTTGGGCGCCAACGCCAAGCGCACTGAAAAGACAGCACGCCAAGAGAAATGATTTTTGCATGATTGACTATTGTTGATTGAAATGATGATTTTCTACGAGTGCTCGAGCAGCAAAGTGGCCAGCAATTTCTTGTCGCCCACGATCCAGAGAATGTCGTCTTTTTCGAGAATCAGGTGAGAATCAGGGTTCAAGATACGATTTCCTTTTCGTTCTATGCCCACGACCAAACCTTTTGTGCGCTCGCGAAGTTGCGATTGCCTGATGCTTTTCCCGATGTAATCCTGATTGTGCAATTCCAGCTGTTGCAACACGATTTCAGGCTGTGTTCCAGCCTGGGGCGGATCGATCTCGTGATTGTCGAGATACGTCTGAAAGTCCAGAATCTGTTGGTCAGTTCCGATCACACAGATTTCGTCTCCCGGAAACAATCTTTCGTTTCGCGACGGAATGTTGATCGTAATTTCTCCACGTCTGATAAAAGCGATATTGACGCCCAATTGTTCGCGCAACTGCAACTGTTCCAATGTCATTCCGGCAATGTTCGACTCCTTGGCGATGTCGAAAATCGTCATATGGCCTTCCCAAGGCGTCAAATCTGACCTTTGTCGCTTGTTGCGGATAATCTCTCGCGCGTTGAGGTTCTTGAGAAAACGCGTCTCGATTCTATGATATTGCTTGTTCATCCACTTTCGGAAAATCGCATAGATCACCACCGAAATACAGAACACGATGAACGCGACCTGTGGCGAGAAGAAATTGTCGAGCAAGAATCCAATGTAAAACAACGCAAGCACGAATCGGAACAAAACCATCATTACGATCGGGCCACGGTATTTGCGCTCTTCCATGAGTTGCTGCACTTCTTCAACCGCCACGCGTCTAAGTGACAATGCCCAGAAAAACGGTGCGAGAACAACTAGCGTGATTGCCGCCGCCAAAGCGTTTCCGTAGTGGAAATTGTTGCAAAGCGGCAAAAGGTAGTTGGCCGAAAGCAAGATTCCACCAATGATTATTATGGAATGGATCGCGACTTGAACCAGATAGGAGCGAAGCACGATCTGCCAATTGCTCACGGCTTTTATCGATTGGGCGTTGGCCGAATAACGTTCGATGCGTTTGAGCCATTTCCGCGGAAGCTTTCTGGCGAGAAAACCAGACATTGGCGTAGAGAGTTTCACCATAAAAGGTGTCGTGAATGTGGTGACGGCCGAAACCGCGACGACTATCGGATAAAGAAAATCCGAAGTAACGCCTAAAGACGCACCCAAAGTCGCTATAATGAACGAGAATTCCCCAATCTGCGACAAACTCATTCCCGTTTGCACGGATTGTTTCAAAGGTTGTCCTGCCAAAAGCGCTCCAATGGTGGACGAAATCGGCTGGAACAAGATTACGATCAAAGTCAGGATTACGACCGGCCACGCGTAAGTCACCAAGGCGTTCGGGTCGATAAGCATTCCCACCGATACGAAGAAAACCGCGGCAAACAAGTCTTTTACGGGTTTTACCAAATGTTCTATGTGTTCGGCTTGGGTCGTTTCGGCTATGATCGATCCCATGATGAACGCTCCCAAAGCCGGAGAGAATCCGACATTGGCCGCGAGCATTACCATCACCAGACACAACGCGATCGAGATGATCAGCAACATTTCGTCCGTAAGGATATTTTTCGCACGCTTCAATAATGTCGGGATAAAGAAAATCCCGCCCACGAACCAAAGCGTCAGGAAAAACACGAGTTTGAGCACCGACATGATGAGTTCCTGACCCGAAAACTGGCTACTTACGGCCAAAGTCGACAACAAAACCATCATTACGATGGCGACCAAATCCTGAATGATCAACGATCCTATTACGATTCCGGCGAACTTTTGCGCTTTGACGCCCAATTCCTCGAACGTCTTGAGAATGATCGTGGTCGATGAAACCGACACCATCACACCCAAAAATATGGCGTCCATGACTTTCCAGCCCATCAAACGGCCGGCTCCGTAACCGATTGCGATCATCAGTATGATTTGCGTCAAGCCCGTGATCGAGGCCGTTCCGCCCACTTTCATAAGTTTCTTGAAACTGAATTCGAGTCCTAGACTGAATAGCAGAAAGATAATCCCGATCTGCGCCCAGACTTCCACACTGTGCATATCTGTAATCGACGGGAAAAAATCGAAATGGTTACCGGCGAGAAAACCGGCGATAAGATAG
This sequence comes from Flavobacterium sp., assembly GCA_039592825.1. Classification (GTDB taxonomy): domain Bacteria; phylum Bacteroidota; class Bacteroidia; order Flavobacteriales; family Flavobacteriaceae; genus Flavobacterium. The sequence goes on along the minus strand of JBCNQO010000068.1, from coordinate 3,326 downwards.
CCCAGAACCACGGGCTGCTTGATGCTCCTAAAGAGCAAAACGGCGACGGCGGCCGTCATCAGGATCAAACCGAGGTCGCTGATAAGTGGGTAAATGTGTTGCGTAGATTCGGCTGCTGCACTCATTTTTGGCGGATAGTTTAGTTTGGCGTAATATAGGCAATTTGGCGCTAAGTGCAGTTGTGGCGGGCGTTTCGGACGCGCAGGTTTAACAGAAATTTAAGGGGTTTCCAAGGTGTAGGGTGCAAGGTAAAGGTTAGAAGCTGAATCCCGCTACCCGCTGCTAATCCTCGCCACAAATGGCAGTTGGGCAACGCCTTTCGCGTGGCTTCCTGCGGTCGCCCGCAAAAGTCGGCCCAGCTAGCCTTTGAGGCTGTGGGTTATCCGCTTGTATCGGGGCTAGGGCAGTTGGATTTTTAACAATTTTTACAGAAAATCTGTAATCAGGTTTTTCACGGGTGGCTTATTTTTGAGACCTAACAAATCTTTGAGATTTGTTAGGTCTGGGGGGGCGAGTATAAAATCTGAAATCCAACCAATCCTACTAACCCAAATAAGGACAATCGATAAACTGAGAGCAATCACCGGCAAACTCGTCGCAAAGATCAACAAGTATCACTTTGCCTCCGTCTTTGGCGATGGCCTTTAGTTGCTCGTAGATTTTTACGCCGCCTTCAGGGCCAATGCCGGATAGGTCAATCAGGATGTTCGTAGTCGTCTGGAGTGTTTTGTTAAGCGAAACCAGACGTCGTTCGTAATTGTCCAGATCTTTAAGTTTTCTCGTAAGATCAATCGGTGGCAATCGATAATCGCCGTTGTCGGAATTCCCGAGAAAGCTTTTCGCGGTTTTAGGAAAAAGCCGTCTCCAGAAAGAGTCTGGCGGTATAAGCAAAACATATTAAAACCAGGGGCAATCTCACGAACGATTTTCCCAATGGTATCAGCGGTAACGCGAAACTTGTATCCGCCCAAAATCTTGACCACGACAAGTTCTCGAATTTATAGAAAGCGGTGGTATCTCAAACCCTTCAATATTTTTTCCCGGAAAACGCATCGGCCAAAGAAAGCATATTCCCAAAAACAAAAGAGGCAAAACCAAACTTTTCAGTCCAATTCTGCCTCTGTATTTTCAGTTCCGATAGTCAGTTCCAATCACGAACCACGAACCACGAACCACCATTCACTAGTCACTCTACAAACTAAACCCCAATATAATTCGAAGGCGTAATCCGCAAAAGCTCGGCCTTGATCTCGTCCGAAACCTCGAGTGTTCCAATAAATTCATGGATTGCTTTTTTGTCGATCACCGAATTCGTGCGCGTCAAGCCTTTCAAAGCTTCGTAAGGATTCGGGTAGGCTTCGCGTCTCAGGATCGTCTGGATCGCTTCGGCCACGACAGCCCAGTTTTTCTCGAGATCTTCGGCGAATTTGTCGGCGTTCAAAAGCAGTTTGTCCAAACCTTTCAAAGTGGCCTCGAACGCGATCAAAGTGTGTCCGAAAGGCACTCCGACATTTCTCAAAACCGTGCTGTCAGTCAAATCGCGCTGCAATCTCGAGATAGGAAGTTTGGCCGAAAGGTGTTCGAAAATGGCGTTCGCGATGCCCAAATTCCCTTCGGAATTCTCGAAATCGATCGGGTTCACTTTATGTGGCATGGCCGACGAACCTACTTCGCCCGCCTTGATCTTCTGTTTGAAATAGTCCATCGATACATACGTCCAGATGTCGCGATCCAGGTCGATCACGATGGTGTTGATGCGTTTCAGGGCGTCGAAAAACGCGGCAAAATGGTCGTAATGCTCGATCTGAGTCGTTGGAAAAGAGTGTTTCAGTCCCAATTGTCCTTCGACGAAATCGGTTCCGAACTTCTGCCACGAAATTTGCGGATAAGCCACATTATGGGCGTTGAAATTCCCGGTCGCCCCACCAAATTTGGCCGCAAAAGGAATGTTGAACAACAAACGCATCTGTTCTTCGAGACGCTCCACAAAAACATGGATTTCCTTGCCCAATCGCGTTGGCGACGCCGGTTGTCCGTGCGTTCTGGCGAGCATCGGGATATCTTTCCATTCGACAGACAAATCTTTCAAACGCGCAATGAGCTTCACCAGAAGTTTCAGGTAAACGTTTTCGAAAGCTTCCTTGGTAGAAAGCGGGATCGCGGTATTGTTGATGTCTTGAGAAGTGAGTCCGAAGTGGATGAATTCCTTGAAATCGGAAATTCCCAAATCGTCAAAAGCCTTTTTGATGAAATATTCCACGGCTTTCACATCGTGGTTCGTGGTTTTTTCGATCTCTTTGATAGAAGCCGCGTCGTCTGCCGAAAAATTCTCGTAAATGGCGCGCAGTTTCCCGTAAAGACCTTTGTCAACGCCAGAGAGTTGCGGCAACGGAAGTTCGCAAAGCGCAATGAAATACTCGATTTCGACCAAAACGCGGTAGCGGATTAGCGCTTCTTCTGAAAAATAGGGCGAAAGCGAATTGGTCTTGTTGCGGTAACGACCGTCGATTGTGGAAATGGCGTCGTGTTCGGTAAGTTGCATGAGTGTGTTGTTAAAGGCGCAAATATAGGTTTTACCAGCCTTATTTGAAAGCCGTAATGCGTTTAAATTCGCGATTTTGGACGCTTATTTCTCGAGCAGATACGCTTTTTTGATGCGGTCGAGATTCGGGTAAGTGGCCAGAAAATCCTGTCGGTTGGTGTACATTCTCTCGGAATCGTTCATCGTGCGTTCATTGTAACCCGAATAAAGTTTCTGCACGACCTCGAATCCTTTGGTGACGCGGCCTAGCGCGGGATAACCTTTTACACCTTCGACCACGACGGTATCGAGTTCGGGATTGTCGTTTATGTTGATGAAAAGTTCCAGATCGCGCGTTTCCTTACCGAATCTCGCGAAAGTGATCGTGCCTTTTTTATTCGGAAGAATCACGGGTTCGTCTGGAATTTTCACCGACCGCCATTGGTCTGAAATCGTTTGGTCTGAATTTCCGAATTGGGCGATGTACTGTGGCAGTACGCGGTAAAAGATCGAATTGTCGAAGTAATTGTGATTGAGCAACTGGTAGAATCTGTCTACGGCTTTCGGCGAATTTTTGCGTTCGATCTCTACTTCGAAATCGCCTTTTGTGGTCTCGAATTTTGCCGCGAATTTCTCTGGCGCTTTTTCGGTTGTCCAGTCTTTTTCGAATTTTGGTTTCGCGCAGCCGATTGCCAGGATTGCGGTTAGAATTGCTAATGATTTTTGGAGCATTGTTTTTTTTTTTGCAAAGTTCTTGATTTTTTTCTTTCCTCTTACTTTTTGCGACGGATGCTGGGATTTTCCT
>JBCNQO010000067.1:0-6862 GCA_039592825.1 Flavobacterium sp. | reverse complement strand
ATTGAAAACAACTATATTCGAGCTGTCCTAAACGGGCAGCTTTTTTATTGACCAAACCTTGCAAGATGAGCCAACTACCTAAAGGAGACAAGAAATTATTGAACGCCTGGGCGTTTTACGATTGGGCCAATTCGGTGTATTCGCTAACGATTGCTTCGGCCATTTTTCCGATTTTCTACAATTCGCTCTTCAATCTCAGAAGCGGTTATATCTCGGTTTTTGGTCTTTACCTGAAAAATTCGGCCCTGATCAGTTTCGTGACGGCGTTCGCGTTCTTGCTCGTGGCTTTCCTTTCGCCCTTATTGTCGGGAATCGCCGATTATGTAGGCAACAAAAAGATGTTCATGCGTTTTTTCAACTATTTGGGAGCGCTTTCGTGCATAGGGCTTTATTGGTTCAACCTCGAGAATATCTACCCCGGTTTGATCTGTTATTTCTTCGGACTTGTCGGATTTTGGGGAAGTCTGGTTTTCTACAATTCGTATTTGCCAGATATCGCTTTCGAGGAACAACAAGACGCGATCTCGGCAAAAGGTTATTCTTTGGGCTACATAGGAAGCGTATTGCTATTGGTCGTAAATCTGGCGATGGTGATGTTTCCGAAAACATTCTGGATTGAAGGTTCAGATGACGAAGCTCGCGATACGGCCATGAGAATCTCGTTCATTGCAGTAGGAATCTGGTGGATCGTCTTTAGCCAATACACTTATATGTATCTTCCGAAAGGCAACTCGAATTCGGGCAAACTCACGCGTTCTGTCGTTTTCAACGGTTTTCACGAACTAAAGAAAGTCTGGAAACAGTTGGGCGAGAACATTGCGCTGAAGCGTTATCTGGGCGGATTTTTCGTCTACAGTATGGCGGTTCAAACGGTAATGCTCGTGGCGACCTATTTTGGTGCGCAGGAAATCAAATGGGAATCCGAAGAACAAAGCACGCTCGGGCTTATCATCTGTATTTTGCTCATCCAACTCGTGGCGGTTCTAGGAGCGTTTTTGACTTCTCGCGCTTCGTCCAAATTCGGGAACATTCCCGTACTTATCGCCATCAATGGTTTTTGGGTCGTACTCTGTGCCGGTTGTTATTTTATCGATCAGCCGATGGAATTCTACGTAATGGCATCGCTAGTCGGACTCGTCATGGGCGGAATCCAATCTTTGTCGCGTTCGACTTATTCGAAATTGCTTCCAAAAACCAACGACACGGCCTCGTTCTTCAGCTTTTACGACGTAGCCGAAAAGATCGGGATCGTAATAGGAATGAGCATTTACGGCGTAATCGACCAGGCGTGGGGACCGAGATATTCGATTATGTTCCTGGCCGCGTTTTTCCTTATCGGAATCTTCATCCTTTTGAAAATCCCAGAAAAAGACGCCCTATCCATTAAAGAATAAGGCGTCCGTGCTAACTTTTAACTGTTGAGACAAAAGGTTTATTGCCTAGCCGCAATAAGTCCGCTGCCAATGATGGTTTTCTCGAGTTTCGGATTGCCGATGTATCGGATGTTGCCAGAACCGGCCACTTGCGCATTCAAGGTTTCCGAACAGCTCACTTCCGATTTTCCGCTTCCAAAGACCATGGCATCGGTCGTGGCCGAATGGAAAGCGTAAGCCTCGAGATTGCATTCCCCATTGACTTTCGAGGTGAATTTCCCGGTACTTCCAACGAGTTTCAGTTTCCCCGAACCCGAAAGCAGCACTTCGGTTTCATTCGTTTCCAGTTCCAAAGCCACTTGAGCGCTTCCGTTGATCTGTGTCTTGAAACGGTCGGCTTTGATTTTTACGCTGGATTCTATTTTCCCGGATCCGGCGTAAACCACTTCCGAAATCGACTCCACGGGAATCACGACCGTAAGGGTTTTCATGTCGCCACACCAATCGCGGAAATCTTTCTTCGGATAAATCCTGAGTACATTTTCGGTTGCGTAAACCACCAAATGATTGAGGTCGACGCGATCGCCTTCGAGGAAAATCTCGCCTTCTTTGCCTTCCACGAACCTAACCGTGAAATCACCTGTGATCATGATACGGTCGTATTCGGCCGTTTTTACCTTGCGGACTTTCATAGGAGTCGCGGCCACACCGGCTGTAAAGGTCAGCAGTGCGGCAATTGCCAATAATTTCTTCATGGTCTTAAGATTTTGAGATGCTGCCCGAACCGGCGACTTTGGTGTCTTCTTTCTCTGGATTTCCTTTGTAGCTGATGCGTCCCGAACCCGAAATCCTGGCCGTGATCGCTTCTGTACAATTCACTTCGCAAGAACCCGAACCCGAAACGTTAGCATCAGCTACTGCCGATTGAAGTGCATAAGCGAGAATTTTGCCAGAACCCGAAATGTTCGTTTCTGACTTTGCCGTCTTTCCGGCCAATTCGATGCGTCCCGAACCCGAAAGCGCGGCTTCCATGGTTTTCGCATCGATCTTGAGGTTGATTCGTCCCGAACCTGAAACCGCCACGTTGAAAGTATCGGCTTTTAAAGTTTCGCTGGAAGTGATGCTGCCCGAACCTGAAAGCGTCACGCCGTCTACGCTCTCGAAAGGAATCGTGATCGTGACTTTGTTCTTGTTGCCTTTCCAGTTCTGTTTTTCCGGACGGATCTTGAGCACGACGCCTTTGGTTTCCACAACCAGGTTCGAAAGGTCTTCCTGGTTGCCAGTGGCCGTGATTTCGCCTTCTTTTCCTTTCACAAGAACGACGGTGTAAGAACTCGAAACCGAAATCTTGTCGTACTCAGAAGTCTTGAAAGTCTTGGACTGTTGTGCGGACGCGAAGCCCGATACGGCGAGGATTGCCGCGATGATCGTTTTTTTCATGATGATGATTTTGATTGATGAATAGTTGTTAATTGACAATTGACAATTGACAATTGACAATTAACAATTAACAATTAACAATTATGAAAAGCTTATTCAACAGTTTTCGTTAGCCAATTATCAATTGTCAATTATCAATTATCAATTTTTAATTATTAATTATTAATTCCGTTTCAGCGTAACATTCCCATATTCCCCGTCGATAAAGACTTTCTTGCCGCCCGATCTCGAATGGAAACCTTTGAAAATGCGTTCTTTGTTAGTGTCGATTCTGGTGTTTACCTGAAGCGCGTTGTCCAGATTGACGTTGGTGTATTTTCCTCTGACCTCGAAGTCAAAGGCGAAATCGCTGGCGAATCTGACGCTTACCGTGTCATAATTGCCAGAAACCGAAACGTTTCCGCCCGAATTTCTCATGTTGTCGATCTTGATCGTGCTGTAGTTACCGCGAAGCGACACGTTTCCGTTGGCATCGGACGCCAAAACCGTGAGATAGTCGCCTTTGCCTTCCAGATTGTCTACTTTCTCGAACTTGAGTTTTCCGTAATTCCCGTCGTATTGCACGTTGTTTCCGTCTTTGGCGTTCACGTCGGTATAATCGCTTTTGATGACCAGGCTCTCGAAACTACCGATGTTGAGTTTGGAATAATCGGCTTTGAAAGTCCCGACCTTCACTTTTTCTATATTGACCGAGCCGCAGTATTGCAAGTCGAAGCTGTTGGACGAGCTATTCAGTTTGCCCATCTTGACATTGCCGTATTGGCCATTGATTTTCACGGGGCCAAAAAGGTCAGACGATAAAATGTCGCCGTATTTGTTCGAAACTTTGGTACTGCCTTTTTTCGGGATCTTTACCGTGTAACTGATTTCCGTAGAAGTGCCGCTCGATCTTCCCGAAACGTGTCCGATCTTGGTCTTGGCACTTACTAGAGTCGTCAACGCGTTGATGTCAACGTCGATCGAGGCCAGTCTTTTGTCTACCCAATCTTCGCTGTTGCCGCTCACTTTTATCACGACATCTATCTGGATCTTGTCTTCGTCCCAAGTCGTTACGTAAACCGGCCCGAATTGGTTGTCTACATCGATTCCGGCGTCGTCGTTCACTTTGTAGGCTTTGGAGATCGTCTTCTGCTTGTTGTGTTTCCCGATCCCGATTTCGTTGGCCATTGCCAGGTAAGGGAAAATCAGCAGGAAAAATATCTTAAACGTGGTTTTCATTTGCATTGGTGTTTAGTTGTTCTGTTTTCTCAAGTCGTTCCAAAACGGTTTCGAGAAAAGAGATCTGGGTTTTCAGATTCGCCACAAGAGCGTGGATGAGTTGTTTGTTTTCGCCACCTTTTGCAAGGTCGGCCTTGATTCTTTCGTAATCTTCGTCCATGGCCTTGAGTTGTGCCAAAGCGTCCTGGATCATGGGTTTGTTGAGGTCCGATTCCTTCGATTTCATGTTCGCGATCTCATATTTGATTATGGATGTGAACACCGAATCGGTCTCTCTGGTCTGTTTGGACATCTCGGCCACTTCGGCCTGAGGACGCGAGGTAGCCTTGTCGTAAAAAGTGAACAATCCGAAGAAAAGTACGATCGTGGCCGCAACGGCAAGTGGCGCCATATAAAGCGGACGTGATTTGCGGCGCGCCTGTTTGTCCAGGAAACGCTCGGCGTGACCGCGGCTCGGATCGTAAATGTCCCATTGTCCTTCGAGACTTGCAAACAGGTTGTCTATACTGTCATTTTCCGTTTTCATAACATCTTGTTTGTTCAGGCAATCTCCTGAAGTTTCTTTCTTAAACTTTCCTTGGCGCGGCTCAACAACGTTCTGCAGTTTCCGTAATTGATGCCCAGGATTTCGGTAATCTCTTCCTGATCGTATCCTTCTATATAGAACAGCGTCAGTATCATGCTGTAACTGTCTTTCAGGCTTTGGATGCAATCTAGAACTTGATTCGCTTTCATGTCAGTGAAGGCCATCTCGCTTCCCTGATCCGAATCGCCGTCCTCGAGTTTGTACAGTGTTTTCTCGAGTTCTTCCTGTACGTAACGGCTGTTCTTCTTGTAGAAGTCGATGCTGTGGTTCACGATGATTTTCTTGAGCCAGGCGCCAAAAGCCACTTCCATGCGATAGTCGTCAAGTTTGGTGAAAGCTCTGAGGAAACCTTCCTGCATCACGTCTTCTGCGTAATGCTCATCCTTGACGATCCTTAGCGCCACATTGTACATTGCCCTGCAGTAGCGGTTGTACACCTCAAATTGGGCGCGCTGGTCCTTTCGCTTGCAAAGCGAGATCAGGTCTTCGATAGTGTGGCTGGCTAGGCTCAAGTTTTTTGATTGTGATTCATGGTAAAGGACGGGAGAATTTTTGTCGTGTTACAGTTGTTAGTGCCGGAGTGCCTGAGTACCTGAGTGCCTGAGATGCGTGATGTCAGTAAATACGCGGGTTTAGCTTCGGATTTATGCTGATAAAAAAGGTTGTTTTTTTTTCTTCCGATGTAAATCCGACGTGACAATAGCCGAATCAATTGCTCTTTTACGCTGAAGTATCCGATAAAAATCAAGTGTTATTTCGGTCTCTCGACAAACTCAGATGCTCAGGTGCTCAGGCGCTCCGGAACTCAAAAAAACTCTCCTGTTCTCCGGCACTTTTTTCTATATTTGGGCAAAACTAACAACTATGAGAAACAAACTCCTTATCGCCGTGATGGCATTTGTGTCGGTTTTCAACATCGTCTCTTGCGACGTAGAACAACTCGATCCGGCGGTACTTCCAGATCCGGGCAACCCGAATCCCACAGAAAACGGCTCATTCCAGGTAAAGATCGACGGCACCCAATACACGGCACTTACCGCTCAAGGCTTTATAGCCGGGGGAGCGATTACGATTGCCGCCACGCGCGCCAACGGAGATTCGTTCGCCTTCGTGGTAGGAGGAAACACCGCAGGTTCTTACGCGGCCAACCAAAACATCCTGATGTTCACCCAAAGCGGTTCGGAAGACGGATGGCAAAGCATCAACCCGACAAATGTTGGAGAGAACACCGGTTCTGTGGTAATCACAAACGTCAACACGACCAATCACACAATTACCGGAACGTTCAGCTTTAAAGGCTACTGGAACGGAACGGGCGATTTCGCTCCAAAAGATTTCACCGACGGAACTTTTACCGTGCCTTACACAGACGACATCGGCGGCTCTACGGGCGATTCGCTTACGGCCCAAATCGACGGCTCAGCTTTCAACCCTACGAACGTTCAGGCTCAGGAACAATCCAGCGGCGGTATGTCGGTAATCCAGATTGCAGGCGTAACGGCCGATGCGACGCTTTCGTTGTTGCTTAAATCGGACATTACAATAGGTTCACATCCTATCAATGACGGCGTGGTTCTAACCGATGGCGTTCAGGTTTCTTATATGGGAATCAGCGGAATTGGCGGCCCGGCCATTTCGGGTTCGGTCAACGTCACAGAGAAATCGGCAGGCCATGTCAAAGGAACTTTTACGGCGACGATCGAAGGTCAAACCTCGAATTACCAGATCACCCAGGGCACATTCGACGTGACTTACTAAAGCCTGGAATACACTTTAAAGATAAAAATCCGCACTTCGCGGATTTTTTTATGGCATGGTTTTGGGCAGTAAAAGCGCCCGACGGATTAATCGGCATTACGTCGATTTTGCGTTTCCGTAAATGAATCATAACCTATCTTTGTTGTCTTACCGTCCCAATTTCGGTCTGCCAACCTGACACAATATCACCAATGTCACACCACAAGATTTTTACTTTAGACAATTTGTCACTGCAGGATTTTGAGTCCGATGCAGAACTTATACCACTTTTGACGCCCGAGGACGAAGAGGAAATGAACCGAGAGCAATTGCCCGATTCGCTTCCGATCTTGCCTTTGCGAAACACCGTACTTTTCCCGGGAGTCGTGATCCCGATTTCGGCCGGACGCGACAAGTCGATCAAACTCATCAACGACGCCAATGCCGGAAACAAGATCATCGGGGTCGTCGCCCAAAAAAATGAGGAAGACGAAGATCCGACGAAAAA
>JBCNQO010000066.1:0-6873 GCA_039592825.1 Flavobacterium sp. | reverse complement strand
ATCTTGCACCAACTCACATGAAACGCTGGCTGTTGTTGCTCGTCCTTTTCGGAATGTCCGCGAAAGCGCAAGTTCCGAAAACCGAAGATTCGCTCAAGGTCTTTCTGGCATCCCACAAAAAAGACACTTTATATGTAGACGCGCTTAACGAGTTCGCCTTTATCAAAGTGCAACAGAGCGATTTTGCAGAAGTGGAGAAACGAATTAGCGAAATGGACGCTTTGTCCAAAAAACTCAAGTATGCGACTGGTTATTACAAAGTGGTCAACATGAGAGGAATCGTCGAGTATTCGCACCAGAATTTCGACAAGGCGATGGCACTTTTTCTCGACGCCCAAAAAGTCATCGAAAAGTACAATCTTTCCAAAAAACGCTATCAGACTTCGCTGAACAACATCATGATCATTTATGGCGACCTGGGCAATCGCGAAAAAGCAACCGAATTCGCCACGAGACTTATCGCGTATCAGGAAAAACACAAGCTCAAACCGTATCGCAGTAGTCCTTATATGCAATTGGGCAACAATCTCAAGTTTTACGGCAAACCGCTCGAGGCACTTCCTTACTATGAAAAAGCGCTCGCGATCGAGACGGAAATTGGCAGTCTTTCGGGAATCGCGATTGGCGAGAATGCGTTGGGAAATCTCTACGATGACCTCAAAGATGACCAAAAAGCACTTTCGCATTTCAAAAAAGGATTGGCCGCAGCCGAAAAAGCCGACTACAAATTGCTGCAAACCGACCTATTGGTGAATCTGGCGCGCATCGAAAAGCACCTCAGGAATTTCGATCTGGCCGAAAAACATCTGCTAAAAAGCGAAAAAATCTGCAAGGAAATCGAGGTTGTCGTTCCGCTAAAGACTTTATATCACAATCTTGGAGACGTTTATGTAGAGCAACAAAAATTCGACAAGGCCGAAACCGCCTATCTCAAAGCGCTGGAAATCGCCAAAACCATGGAAGATCCGGAAGTGCTTTACACGATAAACCAGGCGCTATCTGACTTCATGCACGAAAGAGGCAACGCGGGAAAGGCTTACGATTATCTGGTATCGGCCCAAACTTACAAAGATTCGACTTTCAAGATCGAGACCGCAAAAACCACCGAAGAAATGTTGCGCAAGTACGAGGCTCGCGAAAAACAGCAGCAAATTTCGGCTTTGTCGGCCAGGAACAAAATCAGTCAACTTCAAATAGAAAATGCTACCAAACAGCAAATTTTCCTGGTTTCGGGAATCGTTTTGCTGATTGTATCAGTTTTGCTGATTTTCCGTCAAAGCCGCATCCGAAAGAAAAACAACCAAAAACTAACCGAACTCAATTCGCAACTAGACAAAGCCAACAAAGACAAGGCTCTTTTTCTGGGAATTTTGAATCACGATCTCAAAAGTCCGGTTTCGAGTCTGATCAGTTTTTTGCACATCCAAAAGGAAAATCCCGAAGCTTTGGACGAATCCACAAAAACCGAAATGCAGGAAAAGACAATCGCGTCGGCCGAAAATTTGCTTGAATCTATGGAAGACATTCTGGTTTGGAGCAAAGGCCAGATGCAACATTTCGCTCCCGAAGCCAAAAAAATCGACATCGACTGGATTTTCGACGACCTCGAACGGCATTTCTCTCACGTTCAAAAAGTTCGTTTAAAGTTCGAAAACGACAGCGTATCGCACTGGTTCACAGACGAAAATTACCTCAAAACGATTTTGAGAAACCTCATCGCCAATGCCGTAAATGCGCTCGAGAATACGCCAGAAGCATCGGTCGTGATCTCGGCAAAAAACGACGAAATTCTCGTAAAAGACAACGGCAACGGAATGACTTCTGAAGCGATCAAAAACCTGTTCAATACGGCGCTTTCGGGCTCGAAATCAGGACTTGGCATGTACCTTATCCGCGATATGGCCGACGCGATAAACTGCGAAATATCGGTAGCTTCCGAAATTGGAAAAGGCACGACTTTTACGCTTCGTCCAACAAAAATTAAAGCATAAAAAAGCCCGAAGTTTCCCTCGGGCTTTCAAGCTTTTATTTCGGACGCTTACAAAGCAGCGTTCAAAGAATCGGCATACGTTTGCTTTGGAGCCACGCCAACCTGACGGTTCACGACCTCACCATTCTTGAAAGTAAGAACGGTAGGAATGTTTCTCACGCCGTATTTGGCCGCGAATTCCTGGTTTGCGTCGACGTCAACTTTACCGATTACGGCTTTGTCGCCAAACTCTTCGCTGATCTGGTCAATGATTGGAGCCACCATTCTACACGGTCCGCACCAAGCTGCCCAAAAGTCTACCATTACTGGTTTTTCCGATTTCAATACCACTTCCTCGAAAGTAGCATCTGTGATTGCTATTGCCATATTATTTAAAATCTAAGTTGTTTTTACGATGCAAAAGTAGGCAATTTAAAGGTAACGATTTTAACTTTTGAGATTGGAATTGGCTATGCTAAAATTGTCTCAAATTATTCTCTGGTGCCGGAGTTCGAGGTGCCGGAGTGCCTGGGATTTTCTTCGCTATTTGTTTGAAACTTGAACCCGCTACCGCTTTTAGCTTTCTTGCAAACCCAAGGCGTTTCCTGCAAAAGGCTAACCGCTTGTCCCGAAGTTTCGGGAGGGCTAGGGTTTTGTGTCGGTCAACAACATTGGAGTTCAAAGTTTACCGATCCGTCTTCGGAGTGATAGAAAAAGTACAACATTCCGGAATCGCCCCACATGATTCCGGCCTCGTCTTCAGAATCAATCTGGAGCAGAAACGGCATCGCTCGCCCGTCTTGGTACATAGGCGTCGCTTCAGACTGTATCCATTTCGGATAACCGCCAATCTGGCTGCGGTAGTCGGTGTCTTCAACCAGCTTTGTCGTGACTTGCCGGTAAGCTTCCCACGGATCGTCGTTGATTTGGGCACAGAGATTTGAAATTTTGTCGCTAATGGACGTCACGCCATCCCAATCGGGCAAAGACTTCACGCGCTCAAAGCTGATTTCGCAGTACTTGGTTGGACTTTCTGTTTCTGGCTTTTGCACAACGATCGCTTTTTTGGAATCAAATTCCGTGAGCACCCGCAATTTCCAGCCTTCGTCATCGGTAGACCATGCAAATTCCCCGAAGTCGTAGAAAAATTGCAGCAACTTGATTTCTTCGGGCATCGGCAAACTTCCGTCGTTGAAAATCTGGCAAACAAAGTCCAAGCGTTTCCCCGATTTCATCTTGGGCCAATCGCCTTCCGACTCCAGATAAGGCATTCCGCCAAACTGCGATTTAAGGTTCGAATCTCTTGGCTCGTTTTTGACCTTTTTTACGTTGAGCTTTACGGCTTCGGCTATCATCGGTTTTACCAATGCTTCCAGATCGTCAAGTTGCGGGTCACTTTTCTCTTTTCCGAAAAGTCTTTTGAACAGGCTCATTTTTCTTTTTGTTTTTGGTCGGAAATTGATTTGAGAACATCATACAACAAAGCCGTGTTCCAATCTTCTTGAAAGCTGTAACCGCGATTTACGGACATGGCGTCGGTTGTGTCGTAAACGGAAAAATAGCGGTAATAAAGTTTCAAACCGACATTTCTCCACGGCAACTCGACGCGTTTTTCACTCGCGAATCCACTTACACTAAAAGAAACATTCTCCAGATTTACCCTTACCTCACCTATTTTTACAGTTTCTCCCGAATTGATTCTGCTAACAAAATCGTCGTGAATCGCATCGAAATAATTACGTCTCAAAGCCTCCAGAATATCGCCATACTGTTGGTGTAATCTCTTTAAGTTACGTCGGAAATACGATTTAAAAGCAATCTTTATGATTTTTCCAGACTTGCTTCTTACAAAAATCTGATACTCGCGCCCGTACGTCAACTCAAAACGTATCCAACGTATTCCGAAACGGAATTCGGCAATTTCTTCTCTTTGAAAAGTTGTGAATTCGTTTCCTAAATGATCGCCGCTTTCGAATACCAAAGCTTCGTCGGCAATAGATAGTTTCCGCTTTTTTCCGTCTGTAAAACCGCGTTTTATGGTAAAGTTCCGCATGGGCATCAATTGTCAAAACCCTACTCCCAAGCTTCTTCCAGAGTTTCCTTGAAAAGTCTGTCGAGAATTTCCGTTTCAGGTTGCGAACCTTTTTCGAATGTTTGCAAATAGGTGTGAATTTCGTCCATCTTGCCCGACAAAAAACCAAAAAGCACCTCATTTCTAGGCTCTTCACTTAGCTCTTCGCCACTTTTTTTGCGTTCAAGCAAGTAATCGAGCTCTTTCTTCACGGCGTCGTCCTTAAGTTCAGAAGCGATCAGTCTGTCAAATTCCACAGGCGGCATCGTTCCTTGGTTGCTAATCCAGTCGCAAGCCAAAAATGGTCGGAAAACATAAAGATATTTCTTGGTGCGAACCACTTCCTTGTCGAGATAGGCTACGAGATTGTTGCGGCCCATATTGAAATAGTGATGCATGCACGACTTGGGCTCGAAATAAACGCGTTTCAGGTCGCGCATTTTCGTCGCCAGACTTCCATTTTCACAATAAACAATCGGGCTTTCCAACCATTCGAGCAAAGGCGGATTCGACTTTCTGAAAAGTTTTAATGCCTTCTTCAATTCCCAACCCGACAAATCGAGATCGTTGGGCAAAATCTTATCCTGACTGTCTTTCAAACTGTCGATTTTCAGATACCAATCCAGCTTGTGGACATAAACGTAACGCACGTCCCAATCGCTGTCTTTAGAGGCAAATCCCCAAGCGCGACTGCCACTTTCCACTGCATAGAGAATCTTTATTTCGTGCTCGATTTCCAGCCTCTCAATTTCCTTTTTTATTTCTTCTATCATCCGAAATCAATTCAACTTAAACCGCACATCCAACTTCTCCAACTCGACTAAAAGTTCGGTGCAAATGTTCACCTTGAGTTTTTTACTCGACATGGAAAGCTTGGTAATCAAGACCGTTTCTTCCACTTCTGTCGGAATCTGGACGTCGGCTGCTTCCATCGCGCCATCTTCGTCCTGAGTCGCGTCCGGTTCATCGTCGCCCACCACAACTGCCTGAACGATCTGCTTTTTCATCGTTTGGGTTTCCTCAATGTCAAAACTCACCGGATTTGCGCCCGAATTGAGCTGGAACAAATGGCTCAAGTGCGTGATCAGGTCAGACTTAAGGTCTTTGATATTCAGGTTCAGCGTGAGCTTTTTCGCCTGCGAAGCCAGAACGTCCTGAAGCATTTTCACCTCGAGAAACTGCAACCTCGGATCGGACTTTTTGCCCGTTTCCTTATTCGTCCAGCCCTCGCGTACATTGACCTTGAAATGCAGGAACTGGTTTTGCGCCAGATAGTGCCTGAACTTCAGGAACTCTTCGTCGAACATCTTGAACTCGTAAGTCTCGTCGAAACCTTCGAGCGTAAAAATGCCCCAATCTTTCCCGTTTTTGGCCGTGCGATATTGTACGCTGGTGACGATTCCGGCGAACGTGAGCGCTTTGTTTACGTGGGCTTCAAGGTTTTTCAGATGTTCGAGTCTTGCCGAACAGAAGTATTTCATCTCAAACCGGAAATCGTCAAGCGGATGGCCTGAAATGTAGATTCCTACCACGTCTTTCTCTCGCGCCAGTTTCTCCATCGTACTCCATTCCTCGCAAGGCGGAACGGTCGGTTCGGCAATCTGGACTTCGCTGGCTTCGCCAAAAAGCGAAACCTGAGACGAGTTCTCGTTTTCCTGATATTTGGATCCGTAACGTATCGCCTTCTCGAGAAACGTGATATTGTCGCCTTCCTCGTGGAAATACTGGCCGCGGTGCGTATCTTCGAATGTGTCGAATCCGCCGGCGAGCGCAAGGTTTTCAAACGCTTTCTTGTTGGCCGCGCGCAAGTCTATCCTTTTGGCCAAATCAAAAATCGACTTGTATTTTCCATCTTTTCTGGACTCGACAATCGTTTCTACAGCACCGCCTCCAACGCCTTTTATCGCCCCCATCCCGAATCGGATCGCATATTCTTCGTTTACTGTGAATTTGTAGTAAGATTCGTTCACGCAAGGCCCGAGAACTTCCAAGCCCATGCGTTTGCATTCTTCCATAAAGAACGAAACCTGCTTGATGTCGTTCATGTTGTTCGAAAGCACGGCCGCCATGTATTCTGCGGGGTAATTCGCCTTTAGGAATGCGGTTTGGTAAGCGACCCAGGCGTAACACGTCGAGTGGGATTTGTTGAACGCGTATTCGGCGAATGCTTCCCAGTCTTTCCAGATTTTCTCGAGCACTTTCGGGTCGTGCCCGTTCTGTTCCGATGCCTGACCGATGAATTTTGGCTTCATCTTGTCGAGAACGTCTTTCTGTTTTTTACCCATCGCCTTACGCAAAACGTCGGCATCACCTTTGGAAAAGTTGGCCAGTTTCTGCGACAAGAGCATTACCTGCTCCTGGTAAACGGTGATTCCGTAAGTTTCCTGAAGATATTCCTCGCAGGCCTCAAGGTCGTATGTGATTGCTTCCTCTCCGTTTTTTCGTTTGATGAATCCCGGAATGTAAGCGATCGGCCCCGGACGGTACAAAGCGTTCATCGCGATAAGGTCGGCAAAAACCGTTGGGCGCAGTTCTTTCATGTACTTCTGCATCCCCGGCGATTCGTACTGGAAAATACCGACCGTTTCGCCCCGTTGGAACAATTCGTACGTTTTTACGTCGTCAAGCGGGAAATTCTCGGGGTCGAGCTCTATTCCCGTACGGTATTTCACGAGTTTTACTGTGTCTTTGATCAACGTCAGCGTCTTCAGACCCAAGAAGTCCATCTTCAAAAGTCCGGCCGATTCCGCTACGGCGTTGTCGAATTGGGTCACGTACAAGTCGGAATCTTTCGCCGTTGTCACCGGAACGAAATTCGTGATGTCGTCTGGCG
>JBCNQO010000065.1:0-6877 GCA_039592825.1 Flavobacterium sp. | reverse complement strand
GGACCAATTGGAAGCCAACCCAGACCTGAAAGTAGTGGTGTTCGAAAGCGCCAACCCTGATTTTTTCGTGGCCCACGTAGAACTGCTTAACGTGAACGATTTCCCGAAAGGCACCGGAAAAACAGGTTTGTCAATCGCCTGGCCAGACCTCGCCAAACGTTTCGAACAGGCGTCATTCGTAAGCATAGCCTCAATCCGCGGACGAGCACGAGGTTTGGGAAGCGAATTCGCCCAGGCTTTCGACATGAGGTTCGCGAGTCTCGAAAAAGCCTTTTTCGCCCAAGTGGAAATCGGCATTGGGTCATTTCCTGGCGGCGGCGGTATGGAACGCCTGCATTTGCTTACCGGGAAAGCGCGGGCACTCGAGATTATCCTGAGCGGAGATGATTACGACGCTCAAACGGCCGCCACTTACGGTTGGGTCAACCGGGCTTTTCCAGATTCCGAGCTTGACGCTTTCGTAGAAAATCTGGCCAAACGCATCGATAGTTTCGACAAATCGGCCATAACATCCATAAAGGAAATCATGAACCAGAGAGCGCAAAATCCTACAAACGAAGAAATCCTCGACACGCAGACGCGCTTTTTTGCATCGCTCCAGCAACCCGAGGCGCATGCCCGAATCAAAAGTCTTTTCGAAAAAGGGCTGCAACAAAACGGCGACCTTGAACTGAACCTAGGCAAAAGAATCGTGTCATGAGAGCATTCGTCCTAAAGAAATACGGAAAATCCGAAAAGCTCGAATGGATCGCGACCGAAATGCCGTTCCTGAAAGCCAACGAAGTACTTGTAAAAGTTCACGCCGCCGGTCTGAATCCGCTTGACGTAAAAGTGAAAAGTGGCGATTTCAAAATGGTTTTACCCTACAAACTGCCGCTCATTCTTGGGTACGATTTCGCCGGAGTCGTAGTCAAAGTCGGGCGGGACGTAACCGCATTCGGGCCTGGAGATGAAGTTTTTGGTCGCGCCTCGAGACCCGGAACCTTGGCAGAATTCGTCTCTACGAACCAAAGCGATATTGCACGCAAACCGTCGAATCTCACCATGACCGAAGCCGCGTCGATTCCTTTGGTGGCGCTAACGGCCTGGCAAGCATTCGTGCAGAAAGCCAATCTTGGTGCAGGTCAGAAAGTCTTTATACAAGCTGGTTCCGGTGGCGTTGGAACAATCGCGATACAGTTGGCCAAACACCTCGGCGCTTTCGTGGCGACAACCGCCAGCAAACCCAATTTCGATTTCGTGAAAAACCTGGGCGCCGATCTTGTGATCGACTATAAAACCCAGGATTTTGCTCAGATTCTTGGCGATTACGACGTGGTGCTGAACAGCCAGGACGCGAAAACGCTTGAAAAATCCATCGGTATACTTAAACCCAACGGCACTGTGGTTTCGCTATCCGGTCCGCCCGATGTGGATTTTGCCAAAGAAAACAACCTGTCGTGGCTCATGAGAACGATCATTTCACTTTTGAGTAGAAAAGTGCGCAAACTCGCCAAAAAGCGAAATGTGAACTACCATTTCCTTTTTATGCAACCCAGTGGCGAACAACTGTCGAAGATCGCGTCATTGCTCGAATCGGGTAAAATCAAGCCTGTAATCGACAAAGTTTTTGCGTTCGGAGACACGAATCAAGCTTTGGATTATGTGCAAAATGGTCGCGCGAAAGGCAAGGTTGTAGTAGAAATCGGTTGAGTCTGACGACATACGCTTAGTGGCATTTGGCAACAATTTTCCGAATTCGCCGTTGTTCAGCAAAACGAAAGTCGATGAATCAAGAAGCTAAAAACCGCTGGAATTACGTCATTTGTTCGCTATCGGTCTTTCCGGCCCTGTTCGTGATCACGTCGCTGACGATGTATTTTTATACCTATTCGGCTCTTGGCAGATTTCCGCAGCCGAGCCTTGACGATCCCGCGAGATTTCCGATAAATGCTTTCTTCGGGCCAGTTGCCATGGCGTCGTTGTTGGTTAGCGGTTATCTCATTTTGGTTTGGCCTATTGTCGTTTCGGGCTACATTTTCATGAAAAAACGCTCCACAAACTGGAAAGTTTTGGGCATTTCTTCTGCTGTTTTCGCTTGTGCAATCGCCGTGATCGTTTCTCCTGTGGCCGAATGGCTTATCGATTGAGCCAATTACGGCAGTCGCTCGTAGAAATACCGTGTCAGGCGCGACAGTTTTTGGTTTTTGATAACGCGTTCCTCGATTAGGTCGCCTTTTGCGGAATACCTGTATTCCACAACCGTTTTCTGGCCGTCACTTGTCGTGGCGGTTTCGCTCATCTTGAGGTTTCCGGAGTATACGAAAACGGTTTCCTCGTTTTTGCCTTCGCCCAAATAGCTTATTTTCTTTGTGGTCTCGCCGTTTGAATTCAAATAAGAAATGGTTTTGGAGGTTAGGGAGTAGGTTTCTTCGGGGTTCGATTGAGTCGTGACTATTTTTCCTTGTGGCGTATATTCATAAGTCTTGGTTCGTAGCCAATTCTTTTTGCCAATTCCAATATGCCATCCAGTAGAATCGATCTGTCTGGTTGGCCTTCCTTGGGAATCGTATTCAAAATCGTTTTTGCTGTGTTTCGCGCCATCTTTGGTATAAGAGATCCATTGCGTCAATTCGGACTTTTCGTTGTATTTCCAAGATTGTTCCAGATGTCTCGGCTCGCAGTAAAGACATGAGGCGGTCACCTTTTTTGGGTCTTGATGCTCGTATCTGGTGCTGTCACGTGTGTAATATTGGCTTGAAATCTTGCCGTTTGCCTCATACCCGAATTCCGTAATTGTCGGAATTTGCCAACTTTTCTGGTGAATAGTATCGGTGCTTCCCTTAAAAACGGTTTGCGTCGACACCAATTTGAAACGCGTCTCTTTGCTGATCCTATCCAAAGAATCGTACTGGTAGACCGTTTCATTCTTTTCGAAAATGCATTCCTTTAGATCGCCTCTGGTTTCACATGTTTTAGTTAACGGACTGTAGGTTTGCCGAACCATATTTCCGTTTTTGTCGAACAATTCTTCAGAAGCTAAGTACTTCAGATCTTTTTTTCTCCAAGCCAGATCAGAGTAATCGCGCATCAAACCTGAGATTTTTTTCGACGTATAATCAACCGTTTTCCGATATTCCAGAATGCTGTCTTTTTTGACTTTGCCTTTTTTCGAAACCGTATAGGTGTAGCAAGAAACAGATTTGATCTTTTTTGTGACCCATTCGTTTTTGTGCCATTTTTCGGGTTCCGAATGACTTTGGGCAAAACCAAAAATCGGGAAAGCGCAAATCAGCAAAATATACTTCAGTTTAAGCATATCCGTGTCCTATTTCACAAACGCGAACCCAATTCAAGCATAGTGCGTCTAAACGCATCAACCGTTTCGGGCTGTTTTATATGTTTGCCGTTTTTGGCAACCCAATTGCCATTCACGATCGTGCCCAAAATGTTCGAGACGTCGGCCGAGTAGACGAATGTGTTGCAAAGGTTTTTTGCCGACGCTGTTGCGACCAAAGCCGAATCGGCGTCCATGACTACGGTGTCGAAAGAATCACCGATTTTGAAAAACGTCTGGTTTTGCGCGCCCATCGCTTTGCGTCCCGATTCCCAGGCCATTTTTATCGCGTTGAAACCGCTGTCGCCTTTGCCGCTTTCATAAAAAGTGGTGCGTTTGTGCGAAATGAGTCTTTGTCCGTAATCTAATATGCGCAATTCTTCAAACGGATTGAGTCCAACGTGGCTGTCTGTGCCAATCGACCATTTTCCGCCAAGGTTCTTGTAATCTTCAAATCGGAACAAACCGTCGCCCAGATTGCCTTCTGTACTCGGGCAAATCACGACGTTCGCACCCGATTTTGCCACGCCCGAAACTTCTGAATCGTCCAAATGCGTCGCGTGTACCAAATGGTAATTTTCATCCACGGAAGTGTTGTCCAAAAGCCATTGCACCGGACGTTTGCCGTGAAAAGCCAGACTGTCCTCGATCTCTTTCAACTGTTCCGAAACGTGAATGTGAAACGGCGCATTTTTGTCCATTTCGTTAGTTACGCGAACCACGTCTTCTGGTTTCACGGCTCTTAAAGAATGGATTCCCGTTCCCCAATTCGCGCCTTTGTATAAAGAAGCCGATTTTTTCGTGGCCTCGAGCAACTTCCAATAATCATCAATCGTAGCCGAAATAAAACGCTTCTGTTTTTCTACGGGATTTTGCCCAAAACCGCCTTGTTGGTAAAACATCGGAACCAAAGTAATGCGAATTCCCGTTTTCTGTGCCGCGGCCACCAGACGTTCGCCCATTTCAGAAAGATTCGCGTAGGTTTTACCGTCTTTGTCGTGGTGCAGATAATGGAATTCGGCCACCGAAGTGTAACCGTGACGCAACATTTCGGAATACAACATCGCGGCAATGTCTTCGAGTTGATCGGGAGAAATCGTCAAAGCCAGATTGTACATCGCCGTTCGCCACGACCAGAAATCGTCTGGAACGCCCGTGCCTTCGTGCAGTTCGGCAAGTCCCGCCATGGCGTATTGGAATGCGTGCGAATGGGCGTTCTGGAAACCCGGAAGCGCGTATCCGTTCACTTTTTCGCCTTCGGATGAATTTGAGATTGCCGTAATTTTTCCATCGGAATCAACAATAACCGATACATTTTCGAGCCAACCGTTCTCGGTCAGCAAACCTTTAAACGAAAAAGACTTCATGCTTTGAGGGTTTCGATAAGGTTGGCAAACATCTTTTGCAGCAATTCGCGCATTTCGGCTGCTCGTGCTTCGTCGTAAACCATTTCGGAATCGTCCATATAATTCTTTTTGGCCATCTCGAGTTGCAACGCGTGCACGTTATTTTCGGGCTTTCCGAAGAAACGCGTGATGTAACCGCCTTTGAAAGGAATGTTGTGCTCCACGCCGAATTTTCCGGTTTGCAAAACGTCGTAACACGCGGCGATAATTGCCGGAGAAGCCGACGTGAGGTCGTTGTCGCCAAGAATCAAATCAGGAAAAGGGTTTTTCGAAATTCCCGGAACCGATTTTCGTATCGAATGCGCGTCGAACAACAAAGCGATTCCGTGCTTTTCGACCATGGCCGTCAACAATTCCTCGACTTTTTTGTGATACGGAATAAAGTATTTCTCGAGTCTTTGCTCGATCTCGCGGTCGTCCGGAACTTTCCCGTTGTAAAGAGCCAATCCGTTAAAATCTGTCACCGGACACAAACCCGTAATCACGCGTCCGTCGTAATACAAAGGCTCGCGCTGCGGATAACGGTTCAGGTCGATCACCCAACGGCAGTAATTTGCGTTGATCATCGCTATCCCCATCGAAGGAGCAAAATCGTAAAGTTTTTCAATGTGCCAATCGGCGTCGTCTGGGCGCGCAGCCAGTTCTGGCTTGATGCGGGACTTGATGTCGTCTGGGAAATACGTGCCCGAATGGGGCGAACTTATAAGGATCGGGACTTCGGTCGCCGTGGGTTTTATGATGTCGAAAAGTTGCATTTTTTGCGTTTTTCCAAAGTTAGGATAATTATCAATTGTCAATTATCAATTATCAATTATGATTTGATTAGAAGCTGAATCCGGCTGCCGCTTTTAGCTTTCTTGAACCCGCCGGTTTTTTCTGCGCCCAAAACGAGCTTTCCCGAAGTTTCGGGATAAGCTGTTTTGGATCGCGAAAAAACACGTCGGCTTCTGCAAAAGGCTAAGCCGCTTTATCCGGGCTAGGTTTCGGGGGAAATCCCAAATTCCAAATTCCAAATTTCAAATTCCAAGCTCCAAATTCCAAAACTGAAAGGTCGAAAGTTGTTCTAGTTTTATCTGACGACTTTTATCAAGAGTTGGAAATCGCAGTTGAATGGGAAATAGCTTCGTTGGTAGATAGCCGATAATAGGAATGAGATGAGAAATGAAAATTTAACTTTTTTTACAGTTTTTCTGTAATTGAAGTCGTAGCGAATTTTGTAGGGATGTATCAGCCCCTCCCCATAGTGGCAAAGTTCGCATTTCCCCAAATACACTCTTTACAGAAAATCTGTAGTTTTTGTTAAATATTAGATTGACTGTTCCAAATTCTAAAAAAAAAATCGTGGATTTGATTTCTTCAGTGCTTCAAACTCCGGCACTCAGGATCTCAGGAACTCCGGCACCAAAGACTAAACTGGTAGGGTTCGGTATGGGAAAGAAATCGATATAGCTATTTTTACCGAAATCAAAAACCAACGCATGAAATCCCGTTTACTTTTACCATTTCTGCTTTTTGCGACGGTCGTTTTTGCACAACAGCGAAAAAAGACTGACTTTGACTTTGGTTGGAAGTTCCACTTCGGACACGCCGCAAACGCAGAGAAAGACTTCAATTATTCGATCGCGACCACATTCTCGAAATCGGGCAACGGTGCCAAAACGGCCATCGATCCCAAATTCGTCGACACGTCTTGGACGAAAGTCAACTTGCCTCACGATTGGGCGGTTGAACTTCCTTTTAAATATGTCAACAATTTCGATGTACAATCGCACGGCTACAAACCCGTCGGCGGGCTTTTTCCAGAGACTTCTATTGGTTGGTACCGAAAGAACTTCAGCCTTGACGCCAAAGACAAAGGCCAAAGGTTTGAGCTGCAATTCGACGGAATCTACCGCAACGCACAAGTCTGGGTGAACGGTTTTTACTGCGGACGAAACGAAAGTGGCTACCTCGGCGTAAATTACGACATCACAGATTTCGTGCAATTCGACAAAGAAAACGTAGTCGTCGTTAGAGTCGATGCTACGCAATACGAAGGCTGGTTTTACGAAGGCGCTGGAATCTACAGACACGTTTGGCTCAACCAATACGCGAACACACATATAGAAACCGACGGCATTTTCGCACACGCCAAAATCTCGGGCAATAAAGCGAA
>JBCNQO010000064.1:0-6944 GCA_039592825.1 Flavobacterium sp. | reverse complement strand
AGTGGAAAACCGCTTGCAAAGCCTTGTGAAACCTATATTTTTATACTTATCTTGGTTTTTTTAAATTCGATTCGGATATGACGGCGATTACGGTTCTAATGCTCTTGCTATCAATTGTTTTGGCGGCCGCATTGTCATTTTACCAATACTTTTTCAAGACCGGAAAGCGCAACAGGACGAATCTCGTTTTGGCAATCTTGCGTTTCGTCACGGTTTTCGGGGTTTTGCTTTTGCTGATCAACCCCAAAGTGACCAAAAGCACTTATGAAACCGAAAAGACGCCATTGCCGATCGTGGTTGACAACTCCGCGTCTGTGGCCGATCTGAAAGCCGACGCATCCGCGCTTGACGTTTACAAAAAACTGGCGTCAGATGCTCGTCTCAAAGATAAATTCGACGTTCAGTCTTATGCTTTTTCATCCGATTTCGAACCTTCCGAAACCTTTGATTTCAAAGGTAAACAGACGAATCTCGACGAAGTGGCGCGCAATCTCAAAAGCATTTATCGCAACAAAAAATATCCGACGGTCTTGATTTCAGACGGAAACCAGACCGAAGGCAGCGATTACGTCTACAGTTTCCAGTCCGACAATAAAGTTTTCCCCGTAATTCTGGGCGACACGACGGCGTTTCTCGATTTGCGTGTGATGCAGGTCAACGTGAACAAATACGCTTTCCACAAGAACAAATTCCCAGTGGAAGTTTTCCTGCAATATTCCGGAAACAAAGCCGTGAATGCGACTTTCAGCGTTTCCAAAGGCTCGAATGTGCTGGCCAAGCAGACAATTTCGTTTTCTCCGTCAAAGCGATCGGAAGTCGTGAATTTATTGCTTCCGGCAGACAATGTGGGTTTGCAGGTTTTCAAGGCCAATCTCACTTCGTCCGAAACCGAGAAAAATACGTACAACAATACCAAGAATTTCGCTGTGGAAGTCATTGACCAGCGCACCGAAATCGCGATCGTCTCGAGCCAGAATCATCCGGATTTGGGCGCCTTGAAGCGTTCGATAGAAACCAATTCCCAGCGAAAAGTCACGATCGTCAAACCGAACGCGATTGGTGATTTAAGGAATTACAACGTTTTGATCCTGTATCAACCAACGCCCGAATTCCGTCAGTTGTTCGAGGCCAACAAAAACGCAGGAATCAACACTTTCACGATCACGGGCGACAACACAGATTACAATCTGCTCAACCAAAACCAGTCGAATCTCGAATTCCGCATGAGTGCGTCCAAGGAAGATTACATGGCCGCTTTCGATTCGGGTTTCAACCTTTTCGCGATCGAGAACATCGGTTTTGAGTCGCTTCCGCCTTTGGAAAACGCTTTCGGGACGGTTTCGGTAAAAGGCAATGCGAACACTTTGCTGAATTCGACGATTCGCGGTATCGAGGTCGGTTCGCCTATGCTGACGTTTTTCGAGAGCAACGGCAAAAGATCAGCTTACCTTTTGGGCGAAGGCGTCTGGAAATGGCGTCTGCAGTCGCACATCGACAACAAATCTTTCGAGAAATTCGACGTTTTCACCGACAAGATCATCCAATATCTCTCGTCGGATAATTCCCGCAAATCGCTCGTCGTGAACCACGAAAGTTTCTACAATTCGGGAGAGGCGATCGCGATCACGGCCCAATTTTTCAACAAGAATTACGAGTTCGACGAGAATGCGCGTTTGACGATTTCGGTCACGAATAGAAATACGAAGCAAACCAAAAAGTACGACCTGCTCAAAACCACGAACGCCTACAAAGTGAACCTCGACGGACTCGCGGCCGGCCAATATGATTTTTCGGTGCGCGAACTCAATTCGAACACGAACTACAAAGGTTATTTTGAGATTCTGGACTTCGACATTGAAAAACAGTTCGTGAATCCTGACGTATTGAAATTGAATCAATTGGCAAGCCAGACTTCAGCCAAAACTTTTATGCCGAACGAAGTTGATGCACTCGTGAAATCGCTGTTGGAAAATGACGATTACAAGACAATCGAAAAGGAAATCACCAAGAAAATCCCGCTTATCGACAGTTTGCTCATGCTGATTCTTATCGCTTGCACACTCGCCGCCGAATGGTTCATCCGCAAGTACAACGGAATGCTTTAAGCTAAGCGAACATTAAGGCGGTTTTAAGATGCGCTTAAGCCAATCTGAAGAAGCGCAATTGACTTTTGCCCTCAAAAAAAGTCATGTTCCAGAAAATCGTCTCGGGCCGTTTCGCTTTGGTGTCGGCATTCGCACTTTGGTTTATCGCTGTTTCTTTCGTTTTGCGCGTCATTTTTTCGGTTTGGGAAGCCGATGAGATTACCCGAAATCCGTTTGCGTTGCTCAAAGTTTTCCTCGTCGGAAGTTTCTTCGACCTAGGAACGGCAAGTTTCCTCGTCCTGGCCGCGAGCCTTTATTTTGCTCTTTTGCCCAATAAATTCGTCGGTTCGCGCTTCGACCGCATTTTTACTTGGTTTTTCTCGACGCTCACGATCTTTATTCTCGTGTTTACGTTTTTCGCCGAAATCACGTTCTGGGACGAATTCCGCACGCGCTTCAACTTCATCGCCGTCGACTACCTTATTTATACGCACGAGGTCGTGGCCAACATCCAACAGTCTTATCCGTTGCCGATTCTCGTGGGCGGAATCGCGATTCTGACGTTTCTCGTGGTTTTCTTCTTCAGACGAAAAGACGTCTTCGCCAACACTTTTTCCGCGAAAGCGACAATGCTGCAAAGATCGGTCGCGTTCGGATCGGTGTTCTTGATCGCCTTATTGTTCGGACTTTTCGTGAAGAACAACGACGCCGAATGGTCCAAAAATAGATACGATTCAGAAATCTCGAAGTCGGGAATCTACTCGTTTTTCGCCGCGATGCACAACAATCGAATGGACTACGACGAATTCTACACTACGATTCCCGATAAGGACGCGTTTGCGATTATCCGTAAAAAACTGCAAAGAACGGACGCCAGTTTTACCAGTGCACATTATCCTATACATCGCAAGATTTCGGACTCAACCGCCAATCCGGCCAAAAAGAACGTCGTTTTCATTCTCGTGGAAAGCTTGAGCGCCAAATTCATGGGCGAGTTCGGAAACACCGAAAACATCACGCCATTTCTCGACAGCCTTTCGCACCACAGCCTTTTCTTTACCAACCTTTACGCCACGGGAACGCGCACGGTTCGCGGTATGGAAGCCGTGACTTTGTGCATTCCGCCAACGCCTGGCCAAAGTATCGTGAAGCGTCCCGAGAACGCGAATCTTTTTACGGTTTCGAGCGTGTTCAAGTCGAAAGGCTACGACAACAGTTTTTTCTATGGCGGAGACGGTTATTTCGACAACATGAACGCGTACTTCGGTGGAAACGGCTTTGACATTTACGACCGTGGCCGAGGCAGTGTTTTGAGCGACGAGATCAATATGACGCGCCACAATATTTCAGACAGCGAAGTCACGTTCGAGAACGCCTGGGGAATCTGCGACGACGACATTTTTGCCAAAATGCTTAAAGTGGCCGACGAGAAATACGCCAAAAATGAACCGTTTTTCAATTTCGTGATGACGACTTCCAACCATCGGCCTTACACTTATCCGTCGGGAAAAATCGACATTCCTTCTCATACCAATCGTCAGGGCGCTGTGGAATACACCGATCACGCTCTTCGGGAATTGTTCCGAAAGGCCAAAAACAAGCCTTGGTTCAAGAATACAGTTTTTGTGATCATCGCAGACCATTGCGCCAGCAGTGCCGGGAAAGACGAGATCGACGTGGCCAATTACCACATTCCGGCTTTCGTGGTGAATCTTCCCGAATCCGAAAACAGGAAAGTCGACAAACTCTGTTCGCAGATCGATCTTTGGCCAACCTTGTTCTCGTTATTGCATTTTGACTACGACTCGAATTTCTATGGAAGTGACGTGCTGGCCAGCGATTTCGAGCCTCGTGCACTTTTCGGGACGTATCGCAAGTTGTGTCTGATGAAAGGCAATGATGTCATGGTTTTGTCTGACGGAAAGAAGCAGAATTTCTATTCGTGGGACAAATCGGACAATTCTCTCAAAGCTTTGCCAATGGACAAAAAGTTCCTCAACGAGACGATTTCCTATTACCAGACCGCCGACTATTTATTCACAAACAAATTGTTGAAATAATCCGCGGGAATTCTTGCCAAGAACGCCGTTTCCGTTTTACTTTTATCGTCAAATTGCTGTGTATGAAACGGGTTTTTCTTTTTTTGCTGATGACCTCGGGCACGATGTTCGCCCAGGATTGGAACAGCGACCTTGACGAGGCTTTCCGAAAGGCCGAACAAGGCGGCAAAAACGTGTTGCTTTTCTTTTCGATCCCAGACAATTGCGAGCTGTGCCGGCGTTTGGATCACGACGTTTTCCAGTCTGAGGAATTCAAGGAATACGCGAGTTCCAATCTCGTGCTGGCCAAAATGGACTTCAAGAGCCAACCCGGAAAAGACAAAGCCGAACAGTTGCTCATCGTAGAGAAATACAACAAAGACGGCTTTTTCCCGTGGGTCGTGATGGTGAACAAGAACGGCAAAGTCGTGGGCAAACTTCCTATGTACGACGATCAGACCGTGAGGCAATACCTTTCCCAGATAAAGCAAGCCGACAAAGGTTAGGAATCTTAAGGCAATTTTAAGCGCCGGTTTCCGTGAAAGCAAAACGGGGTTTCGTTATTTTGCTGTTTCAAAACGCCAGTTATGAAAGCAGCGAGAATTCTTATCGTGGAAGACGAATCCGGAATTTCCGAGTTCCTCAGGCAAGGCCTTGAAGAGGAAGGTTTCTCGATTTCGGTCGCGGCCGATGGTTCCCAAGGATTGACGCTGGCCCGAACTCAGGCTTTCGACGTAATCCTGCTCGATTGGATGCTTCCCAAACTTAGCGGACTCGAAGTCTGCAAACGCCTTCGCGAATCGGACACCCAAACGCCTGTCATTTTTCTTACGGCCAAAGACACGGTTCAGGATACGGTGGCCGGACTCAAATCAGGAGCGAACGACTACATCAAGAAACCCTTCAGTTTTGAGGAATTGCTCGAGCGCGTCAAGGTGCAATTGCGTTCGGGTCACGAAACGGTCGTTGACGATCTTATCCTTGGCGACATTTTGGTCAAGCGTTCGACGCATCAGGTTTTTCGCGCGTCCGAAGAAATCTCCCTTACCCAGAAGGAATTTGCGTTGCTCGAATATCTCATCGAAAGGAAAGGCATGGTCTGTACCAGAAACCGCATCATAGAAGACGTCTGGAACATCCATTTCTCTTATGATACGGGCGTTATCGACGTTTTCATCAATTCGCTGCGCAAGAAACTTCACCTCAAAAAAGAGGAAGATTATATCAAGACGATCCGAGGTGTGGGTTATATCGTCAATGAAACCGACGCCCATGATTAGTTCTTTCCGGAATCGTATCGCTTTCTACATTCTGTCGGCCACGGCGGCAATTGTGCTCGTGGCATTTGTGCTGATTTACCGTATGACTGTCGCGAACGCTTTGTCCGACATCAACACAGACTTGCTTATCGAGATCGAACGCCATCAGTCAGATGTGGAAAAAGTTACCGATACCACGCGATTGGTGCTTCCGAACGAATGGGAAGAATCCGAACACAAAGACATCCTGATCAACCCGATTTTCGTTCAGGTTTATGACAGGAATGGCGTTTTTCAGGAAAAGTCGCCGAATCTCAAAGACAATCAACTTGGTTTTTATCCGAACGATACAGAGCAATTCCGGGATACGATCCTGGCGGGAAGACACGTTCGTCAAACCCAATCGGCACTTTATCACTCGGGAAAAAAAGTGGGTTATGTAGTAATTGCGATGTCAACCGAGGCGTCGTTCAATTTGATTTCTGATCTCAAATTCCTGCTTTTTATCCTGTATCCGATCGTGCTTTTTACCCTTTTCTTCGTTTCTCGATTTCTGGCCGGGAAAAGTATCGATCCGGTTTTGAGGATCATCGCCACGTCCGAAAGGATAAGCGACGGCAATCTCACCGAAAGGATTCCGCTTCCAAAACGCAAGGATGAACTTTTCAGCCTTTCGGTGTCGCTCAACAATTTGCTCGAAAGGGTAGAAGCGATGATGGCGCGCGAAAAGGAGTTTACGGCGAATGCGTCCCACGAACTGCGAACGCCATTGGCTGTGGTAAAAGGCACGCTCGAAGTGCTTATCCGAAAGCCGAGAGACGTCGATCAATATGAACAGAAAATCTCGTATTGTTTACGCGAAATCGACAGGCTCACGAATCTCGTAGACCAATTGCTGGCTTTGGCGCGTTTCGAGAACCAGAAACAAGATCTGCGTTTTGGCGAAGTTTGCCTGGACGAAGCCGTTCTCGAGTCGCTTCAGTTGTATTCGCAACAGATCCAGGAGCGGAATCTCAAGGTGAGTTTCGCTTTTGACGAACATTTTATGGTGCGTTCGGATGCGTCGATGCTCACTACTGTAGTGTCAAACGTTTTGTCAAATGCGATCAAATATTCCAAAATGGACGGAGAAGTCGAAATTTTGTTGAAACAGCAAAATGGCAGCGTCGTGCTTGAGATTTCAGACAACGGCGTAGGAATTTCTCCAGAAGAGATCAAACGCGTTTTCGAACCATTCTATCGCGCCGGAGACGAAAGCCGTTCCGAGATAAAAGGCACCGGTCTTGGGCTTTCGCTCGTAAAACGACTTTGCGATTTACTTTCCATAAAGCTCCAGATTAACAGCGCAATCGATGTAGGAACGACTGTAATCCTTACATTTGCGCAACATTAAAATAACATGAGAAGATTTTCGTTCCTTAAACCGGCATTGGTTTTTGTGGTTTTTGCTTTGGTTATCACGACTTTGAGTCGGCTAGCACTGTTCTTTCTTTTTAATGATCGAGTCACGGAAACTGAAGATTATTGGCTGATTTTTCCGTTGGGATTGCGTTCCGACTTGA
>JBCNQO010000063.1:0-6988 GCA_039592825.1 Flavobacterium sp. | reverse complement strand
GGCGAATCCGGCAAAACCCGTGAGCACGAAAACCGCAATGGCAATTATATTTTTCATTTTCTGTTGATTACTTTGAACATCTCGTTGGCGAACTGTTTCCCAAAATCGATATAACCCGCGCTATCGTAGTGATAAGGATCGGAATACGAATACTTAGAGGTCGTCCGCACGATTCCCGCATGCGCATCTTCACGCACAAATTTTTCCTGCATCGCCCGGACGATATCGCCGAACTTGAACACGATTCCAGAGTCGCTGTTTCCCGAATCGCTTATTTTGCCGACTACGACAGGCAATTCCTTGCAGCCGAAAACACTCCTCATTTTTTCCATAAGGTGCTTGAGGTTCGCATAATATTCGCTCGCGATTTCCTCGGTGAACGAGCCGTCGCCTTCGCCTTGCATCCACAAGATTCCAGACGGAACGAGTTTGTCGGGCTTTCCGTCACCGTCTATGTCTTTTACCGCCATCGCACTTTCTACCGTTGTAAGGAAAAAGTCATATTGGTTGGGTTTGGACTTGTATTCGGGTTCCCAACAGCCGAATGGGCCGGTAGCCAAACTATCTAAACCAGAGCCATTTCTGGCGTATTTCACTATCGCGATCTTTTCGCCCGGGAACAATTCTTGCATTCTCCTGGCAAAAGTCAATTCAATGCCGAAGCGATCGGACAACTTATTCTGTTTTCCGTCAGAGGAAAATCCTGTGCCGTGGCCGGGTTTGAGCTCTTCCCATTTTCCAAGTCCCAGATTGGGTTCCCCGTCTCCGCCTCTGTTTCCGTCGAAAATATAGACGCCTTTTACGGGAGCGTTCAATTCTGCAGGCAAGTCTTTTACGAAGCCGAAACCTTCCATGTTCGATTGTCCGCCTAAGTAGAACAATCTGTAGGTGTTGCCTGTGATTGGTGTCAATTTCTGCATTTCGGATTGCGCTTTCGCGGATGGCATCACGGCCAATAGTGCAAAGCTGAGAAAAAGGATCGGGAATAGTCGGTTGTTAAGCATTTACTGTCGTTTATAAACGTTTGTAAACGTTTACTGTCGTTTGTAAGCGTTTACTGTCGGTTAAAGTACGCAAAAAAGCACGTAAATTTAGACCTCGAAAACGTATTCGGAAATGGAAACACAACCTTTGGATTACCTCAAGAGCGCCAAACGCCAATTCACTTATTACAAGACTTTGGGTGAAAAAGCGATGCAACAGCTAACCGACGAGCAGCTTTTTGAACGCACGGATGAAGAATCGAACAGCATCGCGATGATCGTGAACCACCTTCGCGGCAACATGCTCTCGCGCTGGACCGATTTCTTGACGACAGACGGCGAAAAAGACTGGCGCGACCGCGATTCGGAATTTGAGGAAGTGCTCAAAACGCGTCAACAAGTTGAAGAAGCCTGGCAGAAAGGTTGGCAATGCCTTTTCGACGCCCTCGAAAGTCTGACCGGAGACCAATTAGGCCAAATCATTTATATAAGGAACGAAGGACACACGGTCATGGAAGCTATAAATAGGCAGATGGCGCACTATCCTTACCACATCGGGCAGATCGTTTTTTATGCCAAGATGCTCAAAACGAGCGACTGGGAAAGCCTGTCGATTCCTCGCAAGGGTTCGCAAGTCTACAATGCCGATAAGTTCGCCAGTGAAAAGATGGTGAAACATTTTACCGAAGACGAACTGAAACGCATAAAATAGGCCGGATTCCTCTGGGTGGTTTCATTGCCGAGTCGTACTTTTGCACGCGATTGCAGCCCTGATGGCCGCGGATAGCCCACAGGTGGCGCGCCCTTATTTTTAACGGCTGGCGCAGCGACCAAAGGAAGCTCGTGCCAGCCGTATAAAAATTTGGCGCGCCACCGAGGACTAGCAGCAGACAGCGGGATTAAGCTGCCCAAAAAAATAACCACATGAAAACCTTTCCCAGAATCAAACGGCTTTTCGCACTGCTTTTGTTGCTGCAACTACCGCTAATGAACGTTTCCTGTTACGAGACCGAGCGCAACTGCAAGGATTTCAAGACGGGCGAATTCGAGTTCAGCACGAAAATAAATGGCGTGGAGAAAACCACGAAGTTCGTAAGGAACGACTCGATCGAGATTGATTTTTACGAAGGAAAATCCGACACATCGTCGATTCGCTGGGTAAACGACTGCGAATATGTGGTTACGAAACTGCATCCGAAAAACATGGCCGAACGCAAGGCCATCTCGATGAAAATCTTGACCACCTCGAAAAATTCGTATACCTTTGAATTTGGGGAAGTCGGGAAAGCCGCAACCCAAAAAGGTACTGTCACCAAAATAAAATAACCGCCCAATAATGGAAGTTTTCCTGAATCCGAACTCCTGGATTGCCTTGATTACACTGACTTTTCTAGAAATCGTCCTGGTAATCGACAACATCATCTTCATTTCGATCACAACCGGGAAACTGCCCGAGGAAAAACGCAAGAAAGCTACCAAAATTGGTATGTTCCTGGCGATGTTCATGCGTATCGCGATGTTGTTCGGCATCAGTTTGCTCATTGCCATGAAAGAGCCTTGGTTCAACGTGAACACTTCCTGGTTCGAACTTCACGTTTCGGGTCAGGGGCTTATCCTTTTCCTTGGCGGACTTTTCCTTTTGTACAAAAGTACGGTCGAGATCCGCGAGAAGGTGGAATACCATGGTGAGGAAGAAAAAGAGATCAAGAAATCGGCTACGAAGTCTTTCACCAACGTGATTTTCCAGATCATTTTGATCGATATCGTGTTCTCGTTCGACAGTATTTTGACGGCCGTGGGAATGACCAGCGGCGTTGAAGGCGCACTTTACATCATGATTACCGCGGTCGTGATTTCGGTATTGATCATGATGCAATTCGCCGTTCCTGTGGGCACTTTCGTGAACAAACATCCATCTATCCAGATTCTGGCGCTTACGTTTTTGGTGCTTATCGGATTCATGCTCATTACCGAGGCGGCACACGTTTCTCACGCTTCTTTCTTTGGAAATTCCGTGAGTTCGATCCCGAAAGGATATTTATATTTCGCCATCGCGTTCTCGCTTCTGGTGGAATTCCTGAACATGAAAATGGACAAGAACAACAAAAAGAATTCTCCAGACGAATCAGCCTAGATTTGAAGCTATTAGTTGCCATAACCGCGTTTTTCCTACTGTTCAAGCCGATTTTTCCGGTGTTGGACTACGCGGTGAATTACGACTATATCTCGAAAGTCTTGTGCGAGAACAAGGCCAAACCCGAAATGCACTGTAACGGGAAGTGTCATTTGATGAAGGAATTGGCCAAGAGTTCCGAATCTGAAAAGCAGCAATCCCAAAACGACAAAAAGGCCTTCTCGCCTATCGAACTTTTCTGCAACACGGCCATCGAAGTCGTGATTGCGCCGGTTTTCGCTATCGAGGAAACCCAAACTTTTTACGCGTCTTACACTTCACAAGCCGTCGGTTTTGACGGAAGCGTTTTCCATCCGCCCATTTTGGCTTAGTTGACTTTGGCATCCTGAACCTTCGCGGGTTCTGATTTTTCACGCCCAATGGGCAACGATCAACTATATCCAAAATTTTACGAAAATGACAGTAAAAACACTTTTTGCCGTAATGGCGACCGCTTGCTTTTTGGCTTCGTGCAGCAGCGATGATTCCAACGCGAATTTGTCGGGAGACGGCAACATCAACATAGAATTCGACAATGTTTACGGGGCAAACAACCTCATTTTAGAAACCCAGCCGAACACGACTTCCCAGTCCGAAGTGCTTCGCGTGAGCCAACTCAAGTACATCGTGAGCAACATCAAGCTCATAAAATCGGACGGTACGACGTTCACGTATCCGAAATCACAAAGCTATTTTATCGTCGATGAAACCGACATCGCGTCTCAGGTTTTGAACCTTCACGGAATTCCCGCGGGCGATTACACCTCGATCAGTTTCGGGATTGGCGTAGACGAACAACAATGGCAATTGGGCGCCGACGGACAAGGCGATTTCCTGGCGTTGGCTCAAGCCGAAGACATGCTTTGGTCGTGGAGCGCGGGCTACAAATTCCTGGCGTTCGAAGGCACTTTCACTTCGCCAACGGTCGCCAACCAAACGGCTTTTATGGTGCACACGGGCAAAACCGGAACCGATTACAACTACACTACGGTGACGATCCCGTTCACGAACGCGGCTTTGGTGCGCACGAACATCACACCTCAGGTGCACATTTTTGCCGACGCCTCGAAAATAATCGACGGAACCAACAAGGTAATCTTAAGTGAAAACAACGCCGGCGGAATGGGCGCGATGATCATGGGAGGCGCGAATCTGCCTTTGATTACGTCCAATTTATCGCAGATGTTTACCGTGAACCACGTACACAACGACTAATGAAACGGCTTTTGTTTTTGGTTTTCATCGGATTGGCTTCTTGCTCGTCCGATGAAACTTCTTATGTAGACGTGCCGCTGGCGATCGAGAAACCGTCGAATTTTCCCGATTTCGCGTACAATTTCGAGGCGAATCCGCCCACTCAGGCCGGTTTCGAACTCGGACGCAAATTGTTTTACGACGGACGACTTTCGAGCGACGGAACCATTTCGTGCGGCTTTTGTCACATCCAGCAACACGCTTTCACGCACCACGGCCACAGCCTGAGCCACGGCGTGAACAATCTGGTCGGGATGCGCAACACGCCCGCAATCCAGAATATGGCATTCCAGACGTTCTTTATGTACGACGGATCGACCGACAATCTCGACCTGCAACCGATCATTCCCATAACGAACCAGGTGGAAATGCACGGCAATCTGGCCAATATCGTCACGATGCTGCAATCGGACGCGACTTACCGAAAATTGTTCAAACGCGCTTTTCCCGATGCCGAAATCGACACCGAACACATGCTGAAAGCACTCGGACAATTCATGGCGATGATGCAAAGCTCGAATTCGCGTTTCGATAAGTTCCGTCGCAATGAAAACGGTGGCAATTTTACCGCTGACGAGCTTTCGGGTTACCAGCTTTTCCAGAACAAATGCGCTTCCTGCCACTCCACAGACTTGCAAACCGACAATTCGTTCCGCAACAACGGACTTGCCGTGAACATGCAATTGAATGACGAAGGCCGTTTTCTGGTGACGCATCTGCCTCAGGACAAATACAAGTTCAAGGTTCCGAGTTTGAGAAATGTGGAAAAAACCGCGCCCTATATGCATGACGGCCGTTTTTACACTTTGGATGCCGTGCTCGACCATTATTCGTCTGGCGTTCAAACGTCTGAAACTTTGGATCCGATATTGAACCAGAATGGAACTGTCGGAATCCCTTTAACGTCTGACGAAAAATCCAGACTCATCGCGTTTCTCAAGACCTTGACAGACGACGACTTTTTGAACAATCCCAAATTTTCAGAATTCCAATGAAGAAATACATACTGATTTTCCTTTTCCCGATTTTCGCTTTCGCCTCGGAAAAAGACAGCCTGTCGATCGATTACAAACAACATTTCGCCAAAGTGCTCGACGATTGCGACGCTTGCGGTTGTTCGGCAACGGGCGGCAGCATGGGTTTTGCGTCTTTGCTCAACACGAATTTCGTGGGATTGCGCTACATCTACCAACGCTATTCGAGCACCGACGGCCTTTACGCGAATTCGCCCTGGTACACCGAACAGTTCAACTCGGTTCAGGTTTGGGGACGCATTCCGGTTTTCAAGAATGCTCAGGTTAGCGTGCTTTTGCCTTATCACAACAACACGCGTGAAACCGAAACGGGGTCGCACACGATTTCCGGAATGGGCGACCTTACCGTGATCGGGCTTTACCGCGTGTTCCAGACCATGACCGATTCTACCTTTTTTGCGCACACAGTCCAACTCGGAGCTGGTGTCAAAGCACCAACGGGAAAATACAACGAAACCAACAACGGCAGCATCAATCCGGGTTTTCAGCTTGGCACCGGAAGTTGGGATTATTTGTTTCTGGCTGAACACACCATCCGCAGAAAGCAGTTCGGTTTCCAGACAATGCTCAATTATGTGGTGAAGACCGAAAACCAGAAGCATTACCAATTCGGGAACCAGTTCAATTATTCGGGTACTTTTTTCTGGTTGCACGAACGCGAAAATTTCTCGCTTTCACCTCAGATTGGCGTAGCCGGAGAAGTTTCGCAGGGCAACAAACAATACGGCCAGTTGGTTTCGAGAACCGCCGGAGACATTCTGTTCGGAAAACTTGGGATCGAGACAGGAATCAAACGTTGGTCAGCGGGCGCTCAGTTTTTGGTGCCGCTAAACCAGAATTTGACTGGTGGACGTGTCGATGCCAAGTACCGTTTAGGGATTAATCTGAATTACAGTTTGTAGTAAGTTCAGGTTCGAATTGCCAAACCAAAAGCAACTGCATTTTTTTTACCATTAAGAAGTTAAGGATAGTTAAGGTTTACAGTACGCCTTAACTACCCTTAACTTCTTAATGGTTTGTTATATTCTTTCTGTTAGAAACTAATCGTCATTCCAGAGACAAAGTGATCTGGCCTTCATCGTCAATTTCGGAATCAGGCGCTTCGCCAATGTCCACAGGCGTTTCGGGAATTTCCTCAATCGGCTCGTCATAAGGAAGCGGCTCGAGAAGGTTCACCTGCTTGAGTTTGTCGGTCGTGACCTGGTTTCCGAGCGCCTTGAAACCTTTCACGGCAATGAACTGTTCAATGTCGATCGTCTGGTTTTCTTTTTGGACGCCTTTCACTTTGGCAAAGATGATTTCGGCAACCGGACGATAATCTGTGGAAACGATTTCCAGCTGCGACTTCTCGTGTTCTGTGATAAAACTGTCTTCCTTGTTTTCGTTTTCGACCAGAAAACGCTTCACGAAATAACGTTCTTTTTCGCCGTCATAGTAAATGGCCGAAACCGGTTTTTTCGGGATCCATTTTTCGAGAATGATCATGTCTTGTTCGAAATGTGTGGACAGATCCGGAATGATGACCTTGAGTTTTCCGGTAGACG
>JBCNQO010000062.1:0-6995 GCA_039592825.1 Flavobacterium sp. | reverse complement strand
TTGAAATTGACCGTAGTTTTACCCACTTTACCTTTTTTGGTACTGATGATGATTACCCCGTTTGCACCTTCGACACCAAAGATCGCGAGCGATGACGGGTCTTTCAAGACCTCAATCGACGCAATGTCGTTAGGGTTCAGATAATCCATGCTATCATTGAAGATGCCATCGATCACATAAAGAGGCTGCGTACGATAACGGCTGATGGTTCCGCGAATACGGATATCAGGCGTTTGTCCCGGCTGTCCCGTGTTGACGACAGAAAGTCCCGCAACCTTACCTTGAAGAGATGCTACAGGGTTTGTGTTGGGTTTGTCTGCCACTTCTTTACCGTCAACCTTTACGATCGATCCGGTGAGATCGCGTTTTTTGGCCGTACCGTATCCGATTACCACCACTTCCTGAAGCTCAGTAGTAGAAGTTTTTAGAACTACAGACATTCCGTTTGCCGCCGCTACGGTTTGATCTGCGAAGCCCAACATCGAAAATTTCAGTTGTGCCCCGGCAGTGGCCGTAATCGTGAAATTTCCATCGAGGTCTGTGACTGTCGCAGTAGTGCTACCTACAATATTGACGTTCACGCCAGGCAATGGAATCTGCTGGTCGTCCAAAACCCTACCGGAAATGCCTTGGGCGCTCATCCAGGAGGGAAAGGATAGAATTGCCAAAAGGCAAAGCATAAAATTTCTCATATTAATTTGTTAAAAGTTAGCAGTACGAATTTAAGAAACTCAAACGTTATAGTTACCAACAAAGCACTACTACATCACTACATCATTTTAATAAAAAAGTCAACTATAAAATTGATTTACAGTCGATTAAATATCTTAAATGTTTACTAAAAAGCAAACGCGATGATGTAGTGTTGATGTATGAGGATTTCGTAAAAATGAGCAGTCGAAAACAGCGAATTGTTAAAACCTTCTGGCTTAAATATTCATCATGAATTTTGAAATATTCTCCTCTGCCGGCAATTCCAGTTTTTTTCTGAGGCGGTAACGATGCAGTTCGACGCCTCTGAACGAGATGTTCATTAGTGGTGCAATCTCTTTGGAGGAAAGGTTCATCCTTAAATAAATGCTCAGTCGGATGTCCTTGGAAGTAAGTTGGGGATAAAGTGTAGTAAGATTCTTCACGAACTCATTGTGCACCTGACTCAGGTTCGATTCGAACGACTCCCATTCGTGTTTGTTCACGGCGTTGAACTTGATCGCCTTTTTGATGTCGGCTTTCATTCTGGCCATATTCGACTCGCTGTCGAGAATCTTTTCGATGTTGTCGATCATCTCGCTTTGTTTGGCAATGGAAAGCGATTTTCCGGCCACTTGCGATGACTTCGACTGCAACTCTAGCTCGAGAATGTGCTTTTCATACTCCTGGATGTTCAGTTCGTTCTGGCGCTTTAATTCCATCTCCATAATCTCGCCTTTGTGCTTTAATTCCTCTTCCTGAAGCGCGAGTTTCTGACGCGTCCTGAGGTAATTCCAACGCGTGTAAAGCAGAAAGATTCCGGCTACGACGAGCAAATACACGAGAATCATCCAGAACGAGATATACCACGGAAACTTTACGTAAAAAGTGTAGTCGGCAAGTTTGGTGTAGGTTTTTCCATCGAACGAATAAATGCCGATTTCCTGGTTTCCGCCAGATAAGTTGTTTAGCACGAGTCGGCCGTTTTCTACCCTTTCGTAAGTGTTGCTGCCGTTCCTGCTGAAATAAATATCAGGTCTGTTGTAGCCAAAGTATGGCGAAATGACCTGCAGTTCTACTGGTTTGTCATTGCGGATTTCGGTGTCGTCCGTGATCAGGTTGCCCTCGTAATAGCCTTCTACCTTGACTTTTCCGTTGCCCGACGCCTTTCCGCTAGGACGGTACGAGATAAAACCGTCGTCGAGGTTCATGTAGATCTTCTCTCCTATCTTGTAAGCTTTCGTGTTCTCGAGAATGACTTTTCCTTTGTAGTATTTTTCGGGAATCAGTTCCCAATCGAAACTCGGGCCGTTTTGGCTTACCACGTATAAAAGTCCCGATTTCTGTATGATAAAGCGCTGTTCATCTACCGGAAAAATGTCAGAAATTCCACGGAAAGACTTGTTGAAAAGCTCGTCCTTTTGCAGTTTTCCCGAAACCGAATTATAGGTATACCAGAATTTGTCGATCAGGAAAAACAACTCGTTCTTGTAAGCGAAAAGCCGCACTCCGAAATCGTTGGAAATGCCATTGTCCTGGGAAACGTTCTCGACTTTGGTCTTCGAGAAATCTCTGTCGTAAGTAATTCTGTAAAGACTTTTGTAGTTGTCGGCTGCCCAGAATTCTCCAGGACGATTCTGCTCGATGTTCCGGATAGGCTTTATGAAATTCGGGACAACCTTGTAATTCAAGAGTTTGTCGGGACTTTCGTAATAAACCACGCCCGCATAATTGGCCTGATAGAACACATTGTCGAATGCGCTTTTCATGAATTTCCAACCGCCATTCACGGTATTTTCGCGCGTGAGATTCTTTCCGTCGAACACCAAAGTGCCGTCGTTGTGGCCAATAATGAACTTTTGTCCGTTCTTGTAAATGTCCCAAACCTGACCTTGGGAACCCGGAATCGATTGTATGGTGGAATTGCGATAGGTAAAAACGCCATTGTTGGTTACCAGAACATAGCCGTCGGTCATAGTACTCAAAGCGTAAACCGATCCCATAACGCCCGAATTGTCAGAAAAAACGTCTACGGGCGAATTCACCTCGATGTGCGCGATCCCGTTGTCAAGGCCTAGCCAAAGGTCGTTTTCCTTGTCGAGCGCCATAGAAAGCACGGCGTTGTTCTTGATGGAATTCTCGCGGCTCAAATGGCGGTGCGAACCCGTTTTGAGATTGATCAGGAAAAGTCCTTGTAATCCTGTTCCTACAGCCAAAGTGTGGTTGCTGATGAATTTGGCCGAAAGGATCACATCATTCTTCAAACTGTTGTTGAGCGCGCCAGTCCACGGTTTCAGCACGCCGTTTTCTTCTATAAAAATCCCGCCGTGTTTGGTAAAGACGAAGATTTTTCCGTCGTAAGCGTCTATGTTGTGGATGACTTGTCCGAAAAGCGAACTCCAGGAATCTTTTTTCACGAACTTCTTGCCGACCATTTCGTAAACGCCCTGACGCACCGTTCCCACGTAGATTTTTCCGTTCACGTAATAGCAATACGAAATCTGGTAAGGAAAACGCGCTTTCTCGATTTTCCCGTTTTCGGACATCATGAAAACCTCGTTGAACGTCTGGAAGTAAATTGATTTTCCGACTTTGAAGATTTTCCAGATTTCTTCGTTGTCTTCTGGCCCGAAACAGTTGTTTTTGCTGGCAATGGATGTGTAGACCATCTTTCCACCAACGCGTTTCCAGTATCCGAAATCATTATAGGAACCCGAATAGATGCGATCGCCGTCGGACATTACCGAACGGATGATACTGCGGTTGGGCAAACTGTAACGCTCCCATTTCACGCCATTATAGCGCAACAAGTAATGATTGTTGGCCACATACATGGCGTTGTCTGCGCCTTGGGTCAAACTCCAAACCTGATTGTCACCTTTGTAATCGGACTTCGCGAAATTCTCGACAAAAGGCAGCAAGCCAGCGCCGGGAATGTCCTGAGCGTGGGCAAATGAGCAAAAAAGGCTTAAAAAAACGAGAAATCTTGAAAATCGGGTCACTGGGCAATCTGGTTTTTTCCAAATATAAAAAATGCCTTCGTTTCCAAAGGCACTTCTATAGTGTTTAAAGTAAGATCATTTGTTTTTAGCCAGCGGATGCACGTAGTCTTCGAGATAAGCGAAATGTGGCGTCAACTGACCATTTTCGGCAATAAGCGCTCTTTCGAGGATGCCGTCTTGGTCTTCGTTGTAAAAAGCCGGAATCACGTGGTCAAGGAACATTTCGCCAAAACCTTCGCTGGCGTCTTTCGGGAGTTCGCATGGCAGATTGTCTACGGCCATCACGACAATTGCCGACGGATGGAACACATCGGCTTCCTTGTCTTCGCCTGGCAGATAACCGTAAAGCGGTTCGGCTATCGTGGATGCCCTAAGCGTCGATTCGATCGGACCGGCTACGTCGCAAGAAATGTCGGCTACGACCTTGATCTTGTTGTCGGCTTTTCGCAACATTTCTCTTGAAAGGATCACGGGCGCGCCGTTTCCGTAGAAATGTCCGGCCATGAAAATATCGGCTACTTTGGTGAAACGCTCGAAATCTGACTCGTAAGCTTCTGGATTTGCGTAGAAATCGTCTTTGCCCAAATCTTGTCCATCAATTCTCTTGTTGTAATCAAGCACATCAATATGAGTGTACACCGGGCTTGAGTAATTTTTCGAAAGGAAATCCTCTGGAGAAACTTCCTTGATCTTGACCGCATCCAGGAAGTGTTTTGCGCCCTTTCCGACCTTTCCGAAACCTGTCAAAACGATTTTTACCGGCGGCAAAATCACTTTTTTGACTTTGCTGGCCATTTCTTCCTGACCGTGCAAAGTTTCGGCTTTTGGCAAATCGAACAACTCGAACTTGATTCCGAAAGCGCGCAACCCGTTGTAAGCTCCCACGATTCCGGCGTAACGGCCGAATCCTATAAGGCGAACGTGATTTTTGTCTACGATCGTTTCGTGATCGTACAAAGCGATATTTTTCTCGAGAATCGCCTGGATCAGCTTTTGGTTGTGCGGCTGTTTTTTGATGGTATGCGAGAAAAAGAAGTACTTTTTGTTCGGGATCAAAGCCTCTACCGGAACTTCTTTTACGCCAATGAGAACGTCGGCGTCGGAAACATCTTCGGTCACCTCGAAACCTTTGGCTTTGTAGTCTTCGTCAGAAAAAACGCGTATTGGCGAACTTTCTACGACGATTTGGGCTTGAGGGAATTTCTGTTGGAATGCAACTAGTGCGTCTGGGCTAAAAACCACGCGTCTGTCGGGTGGATTCTTGCGTTCGCGGATCAGGGCAAATTTCATTGTAATCTGGTTTGCCGCCAAAAGTACGGTTTACGAAAACGTTGTCAAAACTTTTTTTATCCACAAAAAACACCGTAAATATTTACTGAATCACAATCGCTTAACGACAATTTGCACACAAGTTTAGAAAATCATTAACAAACTCGGTTTTTGGTAAGCGTCTTGTTTGGCTATATTTGCTTTTATACTCTTTTTGAAATGACTTTCGCGATAAAACGCTACTCCACATACCTTTTACTTTTTGCCCTCACGCTCGTTTCCTGCAAGAAAGAACCGAATGCCGCCGGAATGTCCGAAACCGAAAAAGCCAAGGACACTTTGCCGCACATTGAGCCTTATACAATCGATGGCCCGAAACTTTCGGTCGCCTTTAAAGGCCAGAAGCGTGAGACAATCGAGCGTTTTGTAGACAAAAACTGGAACGAATACCGCGACAACCTGAGCATGATCGTAGTCAAGAACGGACAGATCGTGTACGAAAAATACATGGGAACGGCCGACAAGAACCGCAAGATCAAGATGGACGAGCACACGCCTTTGCACATCGCTTCGGTGTCGAAAGTGCTTACGGCCACTGCGGTTTTGTTGCTGATTGACGAAAAGCGCATCGAACTCGACCAGAAAGTCAATACGATCCTGAAAGACTTTCCTTACGACGACGTTACCGTAAAAATGCTTTTGAACCACAGAAGCGGCCTTACGAACTACGCCTATTATGCCGACCGCAAAGAGATTTGGGACAAAGACAGCATTCTCACGAATCAGGACATTTTGAACCTTTTCGCCAAGAACCAAACGCCTCTCGATCGTCCGGCAGACCGCAGTTTCGCTTATTGCAACACCAATTATGCTATGCTGGCGCTTATCATCGAAAAAATCACCGGACTTAAATATCCGGCGGCCATGAAACGCATGATTTTCGATCCGCTGGGCATGAAGGACACTTTTGTGATGGATTATGAAAAAGACCGCAAAAAGGTGATTCCGAGCTATAAAGGAAACGGTGTGGAAATCGGCATGGACTTTCTCGACGCGGTTTATGGCGACAAGAACATCTACTCGACGCCACGTGATTTGATGAAGTTCGACATGGCGCGCTACAACCCAGATTACCTGAATCCGGAACTCATCAAACAGGTTTATGTGGGTTATTCGTATGAGCACAAAGGCGAGAAAAATTACGGCCTCGGCATTAGGATGATCGAATGGGTAACCGGACAGCATTTTTACTTTCACAACGGTTGGTGGCACGGCAACACTTCGTCTTACGTGAATCTCAAGAACGAAAAAGTCATGATCGTGGCGCTTTCGAACAAATTCTCGAGAAAGCCTTATATGGTGCGCAAACTCGCGCCTTTGTTTGGCGATTATCCATTCAAAAAAGACAAAGACGATGAATTGGAATGAAGCATCCGAAAAGGAGAAAATGATTGCAGGAAAGCCTTATGTGGCTTCGGGAGAAGAATTGTCCGATGAGCGTCAGCGCGCCAAAATCCTCACTTTTGAATTCAATTCGCTTCCGCCGGTAAGAACCGAACAAAGGGAAATGATCGTTCGCAAACTGTTGGCGAAAACCGGTGAGAAATTCCACATTGAGCCGCCTTTTCGCTGTGATTACGGCTACAACATCTCGATTGGCGAAAATTTCTATTCCAATTATAA
This sequence comes from Flavobacterium sp., assembly GCA_039592825.1. Lineage (GTDB taxonomy): Bacteria > Bacteroidota > Bacteroidia > Flavobacteriales > Flavobacteriaceae > Flavobacterium. The sequence goes on along the minus strand of JBCNQO010000062.1, from coordinate 351 downwards.
CCTCACGGTTCTCGATTGCGCAAAAGTTACCATAGGAAGTAACGTGATGCTCGCGCCAAATGTGAGTTTGTTCACGACCGGACATCCGATTCACTTTGAACCGCGCATCAAAGAAATCGAATACGCTTTCCCGATAGACATTGGCAACAACGTCTGGATTGGCGGAAATACGATAGTCATGCCGGGCGTCTCTATTGGAGAGAATTCGGTGATTGGCGCCGGAAGCGTGGTTACCAAAGATATTCCCGCTAACGTGATAGCCGTTGGAAATCCTTGCCGCGTGATTCGCGAAATTACCGACGAAGACAAAGCGTTCTATTACAAAAAACTGCCGTTCGCCGACGATTCGCA
>JBCNQO010000061.1:0-7025 GCA_039592825.1 Flavobacterium sp. | reverse complement strand
CAAGGAGCGCGGCTTCAATCTGGAAACGATCAAGAAATTCGGGCTCGGATATTCGCCCGAAATGTGGGACGCTTTCTCGAAAGAAGCACTCGGGAAAGGCTATAAACTCGAGTTTCTCGAAAAAGTCGGGATGACGATCGTGCGCGAAGACGGACGCACCGTAGACCGTTTCCGCCACCGCGTGATGTTCCCGATCCACAGTATGTCAGGACGTATTCTGGGCTTTGGCGGACGCATCCTCACCAACGACAAAAAGGTCGCGAAATACCTCAATTCGCCTGAATCGGACATTTACCACAAGAGTAAAGTGCTGTACGGGATTTTTCAGGCCAAACAGTCGATCGCCAAACTCGACAATTGTTATTTGGTAGAAGGTTACACAGACGTGATCCAATTTAATCAGGCCGGAATCGAGAACGTAGTCGCGTCTTCTGGAACGGCCTTGACGCCAGACCAGATCAGACTTATAAGCCGTCTGACGAAAAACATTACCGTACTTTACGACGGCGATGCTGCCGGTTTGAGAGCTTCCGTCCGAGGCATCGATTTGATTCTTGAGGAAGGCATGAACGTGAAAGTCTGCACTTTTCCCGAGGGCGAAGATCCGGACAGTTTCGCAAGAAAAACGCCACACGGTGATCTTGTGGAATATCTGCAAAAGAACGCCAAAGACTTTATTCAGTTCAAGGCGACTTTGCTCGTAGACGAAGCCCAGAACGATCCGGTGAAAAAAGCCGGTTTGATCCGCGATATGGTTACGAGTATTTCGAAGATTCCAGATCGCATCCAAAGGGAAATATATATTCAGGAATGTGCCCGAATCATGGACATTTCCGAACAGGTTTTGGTTAGTACGCTGGCGCAACTCTTCCAAAAGGACATAGACGACGCGGGCAAAAAACTAAAGCAAGACCAGAAGGAAAAGGCTTTTGATGTCGTGCGCAACGACGAATCGGAACAGGTTCACGAGAAAATCGACGTGCTTTACGAACTCGAGCGCAAGATTCTCGAAATGCTGTTGCTTTACGGAAATAAGGTGGAGCAATTTGACGATGTCGTTTATGAAGCCAATGAGGAAGGCGACATCAAGGAAGTTCCGATCAAGAAAGAATACAAGGTTTTTGAAAGGATTTTCCTGAGTTTGCAGGAAGATGAAACCGAATTGGGAAATCCTTTGTTCAAAGGGATTTACGACAACCTGATCGCGTTCTATCAACAGAATGAGGAATTCGTTCCCGATCAGTATATTTCACAGCTTCCGGCTGATTTTTCGGCAGAAGTTACCGACATTTTGATGCTAGAGGAAAGAGACCAACTTCACAATTGGGATTCCCAGAACATCGTCGTTAAATTAAAGGATCAGTCGATTTCGCAATACGTTTCAGAAACCATCCTAACTTTAAGATGGTTTCTGGTAGACCGTATTATCAATGATTTGAAGAACCAATTGTCGCAAGATCCAGAAGTCGATAACTCGGAATCTCTCGCGATGGCGATGGATTATTACGCCCTTATCAATTCGTTCTCGAAGCGCCTCGGCAGAGTGATGACGCGTTACAGTTAGACGATTTCGAGCGTTTTGGCCTTGTTGACCAAATCTACGAGGTTCGTCACGTTTAGTTTCGTAAGCAATCTTAGCTTGTAAGTGCTCACTGTTTTTTCGTTGAGATTCAGGATTTTCGAGATCTCGTTGTTCTTTTTTCCGTCGCTCAAATAGCGCAAAACCTCAATTTCACGGTTCGACAGTTTTCTGTACAGACGCTCGCTCTTGTTCTGCTTGGCAATAAGCGCCAGGTTTTTCTTGATCGAGTCGCTGAGCATGATCGTGCCGTTGTGGACTTTCTGGATCGTGATTCCCAAAGTTTCGAGCTTTGAAGATTTGTGCACGAATCCGGATACGCCAGATTTGATCGCATTCGGGGCATAAATCTGCTCCGAAAGGCTCGTGAAAATGATGATCTTGGTCTTCGGATTGTTCTTTATGATTGATTTTACCTCATAAATACTGGTCAAACCGTCGAGTTCCAGGTCGAGAATCAATACGTCGATCTGTTTGTTGCGCAACGCCTCGGGAATCATAAAGAAATTCCCTACGTTAGAAACCACGTGAATTTCCGGGTGGTCTTTGAAGTACGATTTTACCCCAAAGTGAACCACAGGATAATTGTCGGCCAAACAAACATTTATCATAACAATAATTTTTAATTATTAAACGCCTCTTGGGGTAATCAAATGTAGAAAAAAAATGAATTCCGTTAAAAAATTATGTTAAAATTTTGCTTAAGATTTTCTGGAATCTCGCACACCGGAATTGGCAACATCTTGTGTTTGTTTGACTTATTGAATTTTTGGAATATTTCGAAAGCTTCTTTTTCGCGTCCTGAGAACATTTCTGCCGTCTTTCCGGCCTCAGATTCACGCATTGCCCACTCGAGTTCGTCGTAGCTCGCGCCTAGTTGATCCTCGTCTGAACGGTCGTCCATAAAAAGGCCGTCGGTTGGTGGCGCTACCTGAATCGATTCCGGAACGCCCATATATTCGGCCAAAGCGTAAACGTCCGATTTCATCAAATCTGCGATCGGGCTCAAATCGACGCCTCCGTCACCGTATTTGGTAAAAAATCCTACACCGAAATCTTCGACCTTATTTCCTGTTCCGGCTACCAAAAGCCCGTGGATTCCCGCGTAGTAATACAAAGTGGACATTCTAAGGCGCGCTCTCGTGTTGGCCAAAGTGAGGAACAAAGCGTGCTCGTTTTCCGAAGTCGGAACCGCGGCTTTGAACGTTTCAAAAACCGGGGTAAGGTCTGTGCGCACGTCGGAAACATTCGGGAATTCGGCTTTGAGTCTCGCGATGTGTTCCTGAGCGCGCGTCACGTGATGTGGCGGCTGATGGATCGGCATCTCGACGCACAAGGTCTTGAAACCCGTTCTGGCACAAAGCGCAGAAGTCACGGCCGAGTCGATTCCGCCGGAAATTCCTACAACAAAACCGTTCACTTTTGCGTTCTCGGCATACGACTTGAGCCATTTTACAATATGTTCGACCGTTTCGGCCGCTTTGATCGCGCTTTTTTTGGGCATATTGCTGTGGTTTTTTCCGGTATATTTGCAGCCGGATTTTAGTTGCGCTAATTTAATCAACAAATGAGGAATCTGCTTACACTTTTGGGTTTTATTATGGTCTTGGCTTCTTGCGACAAGAAGTCGGAAATTGAGAAAAAAGTCGAAGCGACGCCTGTAAATATGAAGGTGGTTCGTTTCGATAAGGCTTTTTTTGATTCCAAACCCGAAGAAATGCAGGACTTGCGTTACGAATATCCGTTTTTCTTCCCGAATCCGTCCAACGAGGAATATGTCGAAAGGCTGAACGATCCTTTGTGGAAAGAAGTGTATTCCGAAACCGAGAAAAAGTTCGGCAACTTCACATCGGAACAACAGAAAATCGAGGAGTTGTTCAAGCACTTCAAGTACTATTTCCCAAAAACGAATACGCCAACGGTCTTTACGATCATAGGAAATATGGATTATTCTAACAAAGTGCTTTTCAGCAGAGACACGTTGCTGATCTCGCTCGAGCTTTACCTTGGCGAGAACCACAAGTTCTACAAAGGCGAGTTTCCAGAGTACATCCGCAGGAATTTTGACGAGAAACAGATGCTTCCGGATATCGTGAACGCTTGGTCGCAGTTCAAGATTGCGCCGCCCGACAATACTTTTTTGGGTCAGATGGTTTACTTTGGCAAGCAACTTTACCTCAAGGATATTTTCCTGCCGGAAGTCTCAGGCAACGAGAAAATCGGCTATTCCCAAAAACAATACGACTGGTGTAACGAAAATGAAGGTTACATCTGGTCTTATTTTATAGAAAGCCAGACTTTATATGACACTGACCAAAAGTTGACCGAACGCTTTTTGACCCAGGCGCCTTTCTCGAAATTCTACCTCGAGATCGACAATGAAAGTCCGGGACGCGTTGGGCAATATGTTGGCTGGCAGATCGTGAAAAGTTACATGGACAACAACAAGGTTTCGGTACAGGATCTTTTAAAGACCGATGCCCGGACCATTTTTGAAAAATCGAGATACAAACCCAAAAAATCATGAGCAAGCTTCGCAATTCCGAAATAAAAGTTACAATCGCGCTAGACGACAATCACGTACCTGAGAAAATGTACTGGTCGGCACAGGACGGAGGCGTCGTGAACGAGCGCGCCAAGGCCATGTTGCTTTCGCTGTGGGATCACAAAAGCCAGGAAACGCTTCGCATCGACCTTTGGACGAAAGACATGCCGGTAGATGAAATGAAGAAGTTTTTCCACCAGACTTTCGTCGCTTTGGCGGATACGTTCCAACGCGCCACAGACGACGAGAAAATGGCCGATTCCATGCGCGATTTCTGCGACTATTTCGCCGAGAAAATGGAACTCGTCAAGAAATGACGGACTTTTGAAAATTATGAAAGCGATTCGGTTTGGGTCGCTTTTTTGTTTTGGGATTCTCCTTTTTTTAGTTTAGGGCAGTTTCTCGGCGAGACCTAACAAATCTTGGAGATTTGTTAGGTCTGTAAAATAAACTCAAAATCTGATTTTCAAAAGTAACTCTGAAACGTCAAACCCGATTACAGATTTTACGTACTTTTTGTTAAAATCCTTCGCTGAAAACCTGTTGGTTCACGCCGTCGATAAAGGCCAAAAGTTCCTCTTTTCCTGTGCCGTCGTCTGAAGAAGTCACGAAGTGCTGGGGCATTTCTTCCCAATTGTTGGCCAAAAGCGATTTTCGGTAAGCGGCCACATTCTGCTGCACTTTCACTTTCCCTATTTTGTCGGCTTTGGTGAAGATGATGCAGAACGGGATTTCGATCGTTCCCAGGTAATTGATGAACTCGATATCAATTTTTTGGGCTTCGTGCCTGATGTCGACCAGAACAAATGCGCACGTAAGGTTTTCGCGTTTTTCGAAATATTCGGTGATGAACTTCTGGAAAGTCGCCTTCATGGATTTGGAAACTTTGGCGTATCCGTAACCCGGTAAATCGACCAGAAACCAGTTCTTGTTGATGCGGAAATGGTTGATGAGCTGCGTCTTTCCGGGTCTTCCCGATGTTTTTGCGAGGTTTTTGTTGTTCGTCAGCATGTTGATCAGCGACGATTTTCCAACGTTCGAACGGCCGATGAAAGCATATTCCGGAAGCGGTTCGTTCGGACACTTTTTCGGGTCGGAATTGGAGATGACGAATTCTGCGGAAGTGATTTTCATTGTGGATCGTTTTGGCTGGCAAAGATACTTCAATGAGGTGAATTGGCAGAATCGGCTTTGAAAACTTTGGGAATGAAGTGTATTTTGATTTTTGGCGGGAAAAATTGCCACCACCACCCACCCGCAATTTATCGCGTTTTCCTGGTCGTCGGATACAGAAAATTACTTCGTACAGTTCGAGCAAAGCTCTCGGGTCTGTAAAAAATCTTAAAGTTTCACCAGATGCGATTCACCTTTCAATTTCGCCCCATTCAGTTTAAATCCTCAAATATAAAAGCCACAAATTTCGTGTAGCTAAAAGTTAAATGCTCTTGCTGTTTTTAGAAACAACCGAATCCGAACTCGATAAATCAAGAGCGAATCACGACGCTACTCAATGCTAGCTTTGCGAATTCCCGGCTCTGTCCAAAATAGCGGAAAATCCAATTTCGTTGCGAATCAGCTATTTCAGGATGAAACAATCCATCGAGGAAAAATCCATTATCCCGTCGAGTCAAATAACTTCGGGTCGTTTAAGAAAAGAGGTTATCAAATTTATAGCGGTCAATCAACCGCCAATTCACCCAAGTCCAAAAAAAAAGCCCTTTCGGACTTTTTACAAACTCTGTTTCTTGAGCCATTCGTGCATGATGCGGTTGAATTCATCCGGATGTTCCATCATGGCCGCGTGTCCGCATTTGTCAATCCAGAACAAGTCTGAATGTGGCAATAATTGGTGGAATTCTTCGGCAACTTCGGGAGGCGTAACTTTGTCTTGTGCGCCCCAGATCAGGCACGTATGAATGTGCATTTTTGGCAAATCCTTGGCCATATTATGACGGATCGCACTTTTGGCAATCGTAAGCGTCTTGACCAATTTGAGTCGGTCGTTGGCAACCTGGTAAACTTCTTCTACCAATTCGGGAGTCGCGATTTTTGGGTCGTAGAAAACCTCTTCGGCTTTTCTCTGGATGTAATCACGGTCGCCACGGCGCGGATAACTGTCGCCCATCGCGGCTTCGTAAAGTCCGGAACTTCCCGTTAAAACCAATCCCAACATTTTTTCGGGATAAGCCTTCGCGTGATACAAAGCTATGTGTCCGCCAAGCGAATTCCCCAGCAAAATCACGCGGTCGAAACCTTTATAAGTGATGAAATCCTTGACCCATTTGGCAAAAGCCTTCACGTTCGTCTTTAGGATATTCTGGGTATAAAGCGGCAATTCCGGAATGATGACTTTGTAACCGTGGTTGGGGAAATAGTCGAAAACACCGCCAAAGTTGCTCAGTCCGCCCATCAAACCGTGCAAGACGATGATTGGCGTACCTTCGCCGGCCTCGGTGTACTTGTATTTTCCTTCTTTGATAAGATCGTTATCCATTAAAATTTCTGTATTCAGGTCGAGTGCAAAGATAGCAGTTTTGGTGTCAATCAACTGATTTTTTGATGTGTCGCGCAAACTGCCGTCAGACGAATGACAATCAATCGATTATCAACATTTTCCCACAGATTTCCGTCGGTTGCAAATTCGTCGGAAAATTCTAAAATCCGTAAAAATCCAAATGGGAAATCGCGTTTGGCCGAAATTAATTTTTAAAAAATTTTAAAATCTTAATAAATCGTTAAACAATTAAGGTTGTTGTATTTGTCGCTCTCAAGGTCAAGTGGGAGAGAAATGGTAAAACTTATCAACAGAGTGGGTGAAAATGGTAAAATGTGGGAGGATTTGTTATATTTTTGTCTCAATCAAATCCAAAACTGCAGTTGGAGGCAATTATAGGTACATAC
>JBCNQO010000060.1:0-7078 GCA_039592825.1 Flavobacterium sp. | reverse complement strand
ATGAAAGCCGTTTTGATTGACTACATATTGAAAGCGAAACCACTTATCATCATCTTTTACTCCTTTTTTCTCAAAATCCGGACACGGGATCGGAGAATCGAATTTGATTTCTGTTTTGGGTATGAAAACAGGGGCCGACACAATCGTGGCCGCTTTCACCTGACGGAATTCCTTGACCATCGCTGCCATTTCTTTTCCATGAGCGGACGCCGCTTCTTTCAAATCTTTATTTTCAAGCTCGACCGTTCTTTTTGAAGCGGTAAGTGTCCCGACTGAATTCTTGAAATAGCTGACCGTGTCGGTCAACGCGGCCAGATTGTTATCGCCTTGTCGCTTGTAGAATGTACAGGTGCCGACGCTTGCCAAAAGCGCGAGCAACAATAAAATTGTAATTGCGGTTGTGAGTCTCATATTCTCGAAAGTTGAAAGTGCATGCCGTCTTTTCTTGCCCAATTTCCTCCCCAATCAAAGCCTGCGTCAGTAAAGCATGCTACGAATCCCGCAGACAATGTTGGAACTTTCCCCAAACCATTCCAAGCCGCATTCAAGTCAATCGCTACTCCCCAAGCGTGCAAGGAGATCAGCTTTGCCGCTTCGGCAATTTTCCCTGCTTTCACCAAAGCAGCGTATTTCTTTTCGTAACCGCGGATGATTCGGATGTTGAAACAACCGTCAAAAGTCTTCATTTCCGAAACAAATCCCCTGGAAATCAGATTTTGGAAAGCTTTCGTCAATGGTGCGATTATCGCTTTGTTGCAATACAGCCTTTTAGGAATTACGCCAATCTCCAGTTCGGCGGGAACATCCCACATCACCATATATTTCCCTTCGTCTTCGCGGGTCATAGGGTCACCCCATTTGTCAAAACACTGTTTACTTGTTATCATTATTTTCTGGAATTTTTAGGTTTTCTGGATCAACATCGTATTCTTCGTACTCGGGAAAGTATTGGGACCCTGGTTCTTTCGATCTGCCGAATGACTTGATTCTGGAAATGGCCGCGGCCTTTGCTGCTTCGAAAGCATCCTTTGAAATAAAAGAAACGATTCGCGAGCCAAAAAAAGACACGATTACAATCAAGAACAAAGTAAAATTTAGGCTCAACCCTGTAAATTCTTTCACGCAGACGGCAACGCCCCAGGAGACAAAAAAGCCTTGGAACATCTCAAAAAGGATTCGACCGAACGTAAATGTTTTCCCGTGCCGGCTTGACCACCAGAAAGAAAACATGATTCCAATGGACGCGTAAATGAGTCGTTGTGATAATTCAGAAGTGAATATGTCTTTCATTTTTTAGAGGATTTTAAACTGTCTGTTATTTCGATGGCCCGGTTTCGCTCTTTTAGATATTCGGTTTTCAATCGGTTCCGTTCCATTGCTCTTTCGTCAATCTCAAGCAAAACTGTATCGACAATGAAAATTGGTATTTCCGGGCGCTGGTTTTTTACCGGCTCGGTTACCTGCGGACCGGCAGGAATTGAATGAAGCCCCGAAGCTATAAGAGCGAAAAAAGTCAGTGTTTTCATGGACTCTTTGTTTTATCTGCAATTTCGCGTTGGCCTACCGTCAACTCGCGATAAAGCGACCTTATTTCTATTTGCATTTCCTTGTTCTCATTTTCTAGCCTTTCATTTCTGATGCTGTCCTGATCGTGAATCCTCTGGTGCATCCGATCGTTTCTCACATCGTCTTTGGCATGTTGTGACACGCTCGCATATCTTTCTCCCAACAGGACAAAGAAGCTCAGGATCATCCAGGCGCTCAACCGTTGCTGTGTGGTCAGCTTCGGGAACTGAAGTGCGAACTTCAGTTGGGATAGATTTGGGAACATTAAGCATTTGTTTATTGTTTGGTTTTTGCCGATTTTCTGTTCTCGAATTCATCAGCCGTAATCCAGTCTTCGGCGACCGATCCGTAAATAGGATCTTGCTGAGTGACGAAAAGAAGCGCTCCCGAAATCAGCTGATCCATTTTTTCAGAAAAATTGTCCGATAAAAGAATTTCATTGCCGAGCAATACAAAGAGCTGGTCAATTTCTTCCTTCTGGTAAGTGACCTGTTTGGAATTGATTAGTTCCCGTGTTTCTACTGTATTTTCTCCTTCGCCTTGAGCTGATATGACAAAGTCGTTCACTTGAGCTAGGTAACGTCCCAGATTAAGATCGTATGCCCAATTCGAGATTTCGACGTTGATTGTTCCTGATTTCTGGCCACGGGCATCGTAGACCAGTTCGCGAATTGATATGATTTTAGCCATTGTAGGTTCCGTTTAGAATTTGGTGAAGCTTGAGTTGTTTGGTTTCAAGGAATTTTGACCCCATCAAAAAGTTGCCGATTCCTGTTCCATTTGCGAACTGGCTAGCTGTTCCGTTAAGATTGTAACATAGTAAGTACATCGGCCTGTTGTTCAGTGCGGCCGATGTGTACGTTGCTGTATTGGTCAAAACACCATTTACGTAACGTGTGCCGGTTGATCCGTTCTTTGTATTAAAATTGAATCCGACGGATGGCCCACTTGCAACTCCCACACCCGTTCCGGAAGAAAGGTTTACGTATTGATTGTTCTGCCAAAGGTTGTTTCCAGACGTTGATCGGCAACCCCAAAGTGAGCCGGTCGTCAAGACTGCCCCAAACATCTGTGCGCCTAAAGACAGATCGTTAAATAGAAATTTTACTCCATTCACAGACGGAGCGAAATTGGTACTCCAGTACGTCGAGCCGTTTCCGACCCAACCTTGTCCGTCCACGAATGCAGGAGATGCAGTACTCGTCAATTGGAAAGACGCGGGATTCTTCCAGTTCAGTTTAGTGAAATTCTGCTGGGCGCTCGGACGATTGAAAATGTACAGCACATCTATTTCATTCCACAGCCCTTCTGCTTTTAGGTAGTAGACGATAGCGTTGTCCGCCTGTTGCTGGCTTGTCGCGGGCAAGGCATATCCTAAACTTACAGCCTGGTCAAGTATTGCCTGATATTCGGCCTGCACAGGAAAAACTTGCGCGTATTTCTTTCCGAAAATTGTGTTCTTAAGATTAATCATGCTGATGTTTCTCCTTTCAATCGGTAGGCGTTCGACGTTCCGCGTTGGTAAAGAGTGGCCATTTTGTCGGCCAACAGATTGATTCCGGCGTTTCCGCTTACGGTCGTTCCCGAAAAAACGAAAGCCGCAGCGTATGTCGGCAACACGTCGACGTTGCAAGTAAAATTTTTCCTTAAGCCCGCCGGTACCGTGATAGTGGTATTGGCAGAGACAAGCAACGTTTTTCCGTGATGAGCATTCGTGAGTGTCGTGTTTCCGGAAATGACAACCTGTGAAAAAAGAAAGTCCATGGAACTTCCTAGGTAGACAAGCCAATTGTTGACCTTGTCCCAAAAGAATCGAGCAGTGTCTTTATCATCAAGAACGAACGCTCCCTCCCATGGAAAGTAAAATTTGATTTGACCAGAAGCGTGATTGTGAGGAAGCGTGATTGCGCCTCCAGACTTGTTTTCGAAAGTGTAAACTTGTCCGTCAAAGTTCTGGTCTTCTGCCGGAGCGGATGAAACCGACTCCAGACCGCGAATCTCGGTGATCAAGCCCTTTATCAGATATCTGGAACGGACGTTACGGGAAAGGTTATTCGCTATTCCAGTGTTGTAGATGACGTTCGAAAGTTGCGATTCCTTCGTGACAAAACCCGTGGCCGTGGCCGGTGGTTGTATTGTATTTCCATAAACGAAAATGAAGTCAAGGTGTAGCATTCCTTCCTCAAGATCTGGCGCGTTGGATGATTCCGTACCAGGTATTCCCTGAACGATCTCCACATCTCCATTTGACCAAAGGACTACTCGATCGGTTCGATAATAGCCGGTATCGGCTGGAATTACGGGCAATACTTTAGGATCTGAACTTTGGGTGACGATTTCCTGCTCGTAACGACCAATCCATCCGGAGATTATAGCATCGCTTCCGGAAATTTCAACCGTCCCTTCTACAATGATTCCGTCAGGATAAAGATCGGCCAGCATTTCAGGCGTCATCAATCCTTTGTTCTCGTCGCTCACGTCTGGAATCGTAAAACCGTCGCCGTTGTCATTGGACACACTTCCGGTTTCAGGATCGTAAGAAAGATTCGTCGAAACTGGTGCGTTGTCACCCAACTGTTGCAACATATCAGGCGTCATCAATCCCGGCGATTCCGTTGAAACGAAAGGAATCTGAAAGCCGTTTCCGTTTGAATTGGAAACCTCGCCAGTTTGGTCATTGTATGACAAATTGGTTGGCACAGATGGATTCGGATTTGGCGTATAATCAGGGCACGGCATGGCTCCCGGAGTTTCCGGACAGGCCTGCGGGCCACAACTTGCATTTTGATTTCCTGTTATTGCCATTATATCGCTAAAATTCCGTTCGTGTCGTATGGTTTGAAGCCGCCACCGCTTTGGTTCTCGTTGATAAAAACCACTGGGCATTGATTGAAGTCGTCTTTATTTTCCTCGATTATTCTTCGGGCGAACTTCAGATAGGCGATTCCGTCCGCTTCTTGCGCTTTTGCCATCTTCATTACTTGATCCGCAGGCAAACCGTAATCGGGAATTCGGTGAGATTCGTGAGGCAACGTGTCAAACTTGATTCGCAGGCCTGATGCGTCCAAAAGAAAAAGACCTTCGGTGCAAACTTTTGAAACAGTGAATGCCACGATCGCTTTCTGTAGATATTCCTTGACCTCGAGATGATTTTCATCGGTCGCCGTGCCGTCTTTGAGTTCCACGATTAGCGGAGCGCACAGAAACGTTTTGATGAACTTGTCTTCTACCTTTCGGATGTAAGGCAAAAGGGCCAGATACGTTTGACGACTGCCGAAAATGTTGAACCACTTGTCGAAAATCCCCGTGTTTGACACTAGCAATTCTTGACTTACAGGCAAATAATTTTGTTTCCAAGCAGGGAAGATATCTGCATTTGCCTCGAGGTGTTCAAGCAATCTGTCCATGGCGTGATGTCCCGATTGAATGAGATCGCGACGGATGTCGTTCACCTGAAAGTTGTCGGCCGACTTTCTTCTATCAGACTGCTCGACAGAAATACCTGTAGCATCAATTGTAACGAGCCCAACAGGAAAATACAGGAACAGCCCAAAGTTTGCCAAGGCTTCACGGAGCATTCCGCGGGCTTGATTCTTGATTTCCGCATTGGCGCCGGTAGCTTCCTGATCAAGATATTCGTGGAGATTCCCGAGATACTTGTAGGTAAATTGGTTGATCGCCTTACCGATGTACGGTTTGAACGCGCCAAAGTCAAGATGTGCACCAACCGCGACATAGTCTTTCAGATCTTCTGTGCTTGTAAGTATCATGCGGCTGCGGTTTTTGTTCCTGTTGGGTTGGCGTCAAGGGTAGTGATAACGGTACTTTCGATTGCGAAACCGACTTCCGGCGGCCAGGCGTTGTACTCGTGTATGAATTCAAGTGGTGCCAGCGAAGACATTCTCGGGAATTTCTTGAATGCTGAAAGAATATCGAAGGCGATTCGCTTGTCAGATCCGCTTCCGGCTCCGAGGTTTCCGCCCGGAATGCCCGAACCGCCAATCAATGATGCATCCACACCTGTTGCTACCGCTATTTCAGAGTTGGCTGCGGATGCTTCCGGCAAATAGGATCCGTCTTTGAACTTATCGTCGATTGGCGTGATTTTGAGCGCAGAAATTTGTTTTCCGTCAACGTCGCGGATCATCATGGCTTGAATCGATTTTCCTGCCTTCTCGTTGCCAACCAGAGATTCGTTAATGGTATCGATCAGAGCCTTTCGAATTTCGATGCGCTTGGTCGCGTCCATTCCAGTCCAGTCGTCGTATGTGTTGGTAAAATATTCTTCGGCAATCTCGATGATATACTTGATATTCACCTGGTTTTTGAACAAAGCTTGCTTAAACGCCGGCACGCTGTTGGCCACTTCGAGCCAGCCGGATTTCGTAATCGAGTGCCACGCAGCTTCTGGGTAATACGCTTCGTCCAAAAGCGGGTAAAAAATCGGGCGAACAAACTTGTAAATCTTGTTTGCCTTACAGTATTCGCGCACTTCATCTGCCGACCAATACGGGTCGACGATTGCTACTTTAGAAACGAATTCCGAATCGGGAGAAACCGAACCCGAGCCGCCAAACTTCTGCGAGATATAAAGGTTTTCAATCAGCCCGTTTTTTTCGTTCATTACCTCGTAGCGGCACCACGCGGTTTTCTGACGACGAACACGATTGATCTTCTGGAAATTGTTGGAAAGGATGTATTCTGGAAAACCGATGTTCCACCATTCCAGATCGGTCACGGTTTCCAGATGGAAACGCGGGATTTGGTTCAGGCGGAAAAAGGCTTGGATTTCTTCGTAGTCAGCAAGATTCAATAGCGTTGGCGACTTCTTTCCGTTGGCATCGGCTTGGCTCGGACCAACCAAGATCAAACCGTTTCCGTAATGGGACGCGATGTTTATCTCGAGTGCACGTCGCGCAGTTCCGTTTTTACGGACGGCATCGATGATCTTTTGAGGTACATCGTTGTTTTTTCCCCACGCGGCGATAACTCCCGAAGCTTTTTCTTTGGTTTCAACCTTGACCGTGGTTACGGATTCGCCGGCTTTCTCGACAGTATTCGTAAATGCAAAAACGGCCGAACCGGAATTAGGAAGATCACTTACGGCTATGTTGCCATGAAATTCAGTATTGAAGTTGGTCATCAGTAACGGACGAATTGATTGTTTACGGAAATGATGAAGTCGAAGCGAAGCTTTTTGATTTCCCCGTTTTCGAGTTCAATGTTTCTGGTTCGGTTGTCGTAGTGGCTCGGTTTGCGAGAAATCTTGACAGGATCGAAAATGTTGTGCTCGCTAGGCAAGTCCACTGCATTTGGGTTTCTGTCAGGCAAATATTTAGCCCCGACATAGGTTTTGAGTTTTCCGCCGGTCTTTGATTGGCTGTTGAAAGTGCGATAAGTATCTGTCCAGCCCGTCGGCGCCGACCACCACCACCGCAGTCATCACCTGGTGGGTGCGCCCGGCCAGGCGCGCCAGCATCGCGCGTGCGCCGGCGGCGTCGGCCGGCTTGCC
>JBCNQO010000006.1:0-11944 GCA_039592825.1 Flavobacterium sp. | reverse complement strand
AGCGTGAGATTGGTTCCGGAAACACCGAAAATAAGATGAAAAGAGAAAATTTAATATAAGGGAAAAATAGCCCGGATACCGGCAACTAGCCTTTTGCCTAAAAAACCAAGATTTTCTTGGTTTAAAACAGCTTCTCCCGAAGCTTCGGGAAAGCTCGTTTTAAACCTTAGAAAAACTGGTTTTTTAAAGAAAGCTAGTGCCAGGAAGCCGGAACAAGCTTCTAAAAAAAAGAAAAACACCTTACCTTTACAAGGTCAAAAAACAACACATGAAAAACACGATTATTGCGCCATCGGTGCTCGCGGCAGACTTCGCCAACTTGCAGAAAGAGATCGAAATGGTCAACGCTTCTCAAGCCGATTGGTTTCACATTGACATCATGGACGGCGTTTTCGTACCGAATATCTCGTTTGGAATGCCCGTTTTGGAAGCCATTGCCAAGCACGCCAAAAAGCCGCTGGACGTGCATTTGATGATCGTGGATCCGGATCGTTACATCAAGACTTTTGCCGATCTGGGTGCGAATCATCTTACGGTTCATTACGAAGCTTGCACGCATTTGCACCGCACGCTCCAGGCGATCAGGGCCGAGGGAATGAAGGCTGGCGTGGCTTTGAATCCGGCAACTTCGGTTCGCGTTCTCGAAGACGTGATCCAGGACGTGGACATCGTTTGCATGATGAGCGTGAATCCCGGTTTTGGCGGTCAGTCGTTTATTGAACACACTTACACCAAGATCCGTCAGCTCAAAAAAATCATTACCGATGCCGGCGCTCCGACTTTGATCGAGATTGACGGCGGCGTGAACAGCAAAAACGCGATTCCTTTGGTCGAGGCTGGAGCCGATGTTCTGGTGGCCGGAAATTTCGTTTTCCGAGCCGAAAATCCAACACAGACGATTGCCGAACTGAGACAACTTCTTTCCTGAAACAAAAAAATCCCTCAACAAGCGCTGAGGGATTTTTTTTGGAGTGTTCCGACTTTAGTTTTTCTCGAAAACAAGGTAATCGGACGGGCCGTCGTCGTCAAGGTCCTGAAGCTCGATGCGCGTTGCGGTGTAAGTCGCGATGTCCCAATCTTCGTTGAGCACGCGGAAAGCCGTCGGCGTCTGGAAGAAAATGTTGAAATCGAGATTCGAGTCTTCTGGCGTGTCGTAGTCGTCGTCTGAAACGATCGACCACGTTCCCGAAATCGTTTCTCCGTTTCCGTTTACGGCAATCACATTGTTGTTGTTGAAAGTGAACGTGTAAGCAGCGAAATCGGCGGTTTTGTCTACGCCATCGTCTACAAAATTCGTCACTGTCCACGTGCCTTGGGTAACAACTTCAACTGCCGGCGCAGGATCGGCATTAGGGCGCGGGCCGTCGTCGTCGCTGCTGCAAGAAACGGTAAATAGCGAAAGTGTCGCGAACAAGGCTGGTAGAATGAACTTTTTCATGGTATCAAAATTTAGGTTTTACGATTTTAATTTGATTTTACGGAAGACTGCAGACTGTCCGTTTTTGGCATAAGCCGTATTTTTGGATTCCGACCATAGAATCCCCACGAAAAGAAAAACCCTACCAAAAATTTTTATTTTTTTTCGCGGTAGGGTTTTTAGGAACTTCGGGGTTAGCTTAAGGAACAAACGAAAAAATATGTCCGAAACATGCGAGACCTGCGAACCTAACGTGTTCGCCCGATTCTTCAAAAGCCAGGAAAAACACCTCAGGAATTTCCTGTACTACAAATTCGGGAACGAGGAACAGGCCAACGACGTGGCTCAGGAAGCTTTCATAAAACTGTGGCAGAACTGCGAGAAAATCCCGTTCGAAAAGGCCAAATCGTATTTGTACACGGTCGCTTTCAAGAAGTCGCTCAAGGCGATTGCCCATGAAAAAGTGGTTTTGAAGTATGCCAAGTCGAAAGTCGCACCCATCGGAACGAACGAAAATCCGGAATTCCTTATGGAAGAAGACCAATTCAAGACCAAACTTTTAAGGGCGATCGAAAACCTCAACGAAACCCAAAGAGTCGCCTTTTTGATGCACCGAATCGACAAACTCAAGTATTCCGAGATAGCCGAACGCCTCGGGATTTCGGTCAAAGCCGTAGAAAAACGCATCCATCAGGCCATGCAATCGCTCAAACAACAAGTCGAATTCCTTAAATAAACTGCCATGAAAAAAGAAAACCACCTTGCCCATTTCCTGGACGGGAATTTAAGCGAAGTCGAACTAGCCGAAATGAAAAAATCGCCCGATTTCGAGCTGTTCGAAAAGATAAAACTGTTCACCGAAGACCTTGAATCGCCTTTGGACGAAAAGCCCGAAATGCTACAAAAAATCATGTCGGCAGAAAAAATCGCTCCCAAAGTGATTCCGTTGAGACAAACGATGATCTGGCTTTCGGCTGCAGCGTCTGTCGCGATCTTATTGGGAATCGGATATTGGCTCACGTTCGCCCAATCGGCCCAATTCCGCACGGGTTATGCGCAATACCAGAACATCACTTTACCCGACGGTTCGTTGGTGACACTAAATTCCGATGCATCGCTCAACTTCAGGAAATTCTCGTGGGAACACAACCGCAACCTGAATCTCGAAGGCGAAGCTTGGTTCCGCGTGGCCAAAGGCGAAAAATTCTCGGTTTACACACCAACGGGAATCGTGTCGGTTTTAGGAACACAATTCAACGTAAAATCGCGAGACGGCAAAATGGAAGTCGTGTGTTTCGAAGGAAAAGTTTCGGTAGCCCAACTCGGGAAAAGCGTAATTTTGACCCAAGGCGAATCGGTCGTGATTGCCAATGGCGAATGGACAGAAACCAAAACGTGGCAACGCGAACCCGACTGGATGAACCGCAAAATAGGTTTCAATTCGGCGTCTTTACACGAAATTTCGGCCGAACTGCAACGCGTCTACAACATCAGGATCGACTCGAAACTGCACATCGACCAAACGTTTACAGGCGTTTTGCCAGCCGACGATCTCGAAACGGCGCTCAAAATCGTCGAAAGTGCTTTCAAGGTGAAACGCGTCGAAACCGAAAAAGGGAAATACACGCTAAAAATGCAATAATTGGGTTTCAGAAGTTGGCTTAGTGTTTTGGTTTTGCTTATCGGATGCGGTGTTTTAGCCCAAAAACCGACGGGTAAAGTGCCGTTGCGCAAGTATCTGGAACAGCTCGAAACTTCGTATAAAGTTCATTTCGGATTTATCGACGAAGATATTTCGGGTGTTTCCGTAAAGCCAGAATCCGATGGAAATCTCAAAGAAAAAGTAGCCGAAATCGAGCAAAAGACGAATCTCGTATGCGAATTCGTGACCGACGATTATGTCGTGATAAGGAAAGAATCGTTCGAGCTCGTTTTTTGTGTGACGGTAATCGATTCGGAAACCAAAATGCCTTTGCCATTCGCCTCTGTAAAATCGCGAAAAATGTCGGCACAAACCGACGAAAACGGGAAATTCTGTGCCAACACGATCGATGTTTTCACAATTTCGTTCATCGGATACGAAACCCGAGAATTCCAGATGCAAGGCCAGAAAACGCCACCAATCATCGCGCTCGACATGAAACGCGAACTGCTTCAGGAAGTCACGGTTTCTCATTTGCTCACTCGCGGAATCCGCCAACTCAAAGACGGCAGTTTCAACATCCAATCGAAAAGTACGGGTTTGCTTCCCGGGCTTACCGAACCGGATGTTTTCCAGACATTGCAGCAACTTCCCGGCGCGGTGAGTTTTGACGAAACGATCTCGAACCTGTCGATTCGCGGTGGTACGCACGACCAGAATCTTTTCTTTTGGAACGGCATAAGATTGTTCCAGACCGGCCATTTTTTTGGGCTCGTATCGGCCTTGAACCCGAATTTGTCGCACTCGATCACGGTTTTTAAAAACGCCACGCCAGCTCAATATGGCGACGCGGTTTCGGGAACCGTTTTGATCGAGACTTTGCCCGAAAGCGGCAGTTATTACGAGAATTCGATTGGCGTGAACATGCTCAATTTCGATTTCAACACGGCTTTCAAGACGTCTGAAAAAACGAGTTTCCAGTTTAGCGGGCGCCGTTCCACCACCGATTTTTACGACACGCCAACCTACGACAGTTACTCCAAAAGGATTTTCCAGAACACGAAAGTGACCAACCTTTTCCTCGATGAAGCTGTAGATTACCGAAACGGCGAAAAGTTCTACTTCTATGATTTTACGGGTCAGATGCGGCAGAAGTTTGGCGAAAGATCGGAACTTCAGGTGAATGCGATTTTCATAGAGAACGAACTCGAATTGTACCAAAGCCTTTCTTCGGACACGATACGCGACGACGAAAGCGAGCTCAAACAGCAATCTCTGGCCGCGAACGCCGTTTTCAGAACCGATTGGAACGCGCGTCATCACAGCAGTTTATCGGTTTTCGGAACGCGTTACAGAGTCGATTCAGACGACAGATCGATTGGCAACAACGGACGCAATCTGGCGCAGGAAAACGTGATCGTCGAAAAAGGCTTGACGGCTCGCCACACGTTTCGCGTCAGGGAAAATCTCATGCTCAAATCGGGTTATCATTTGTCTGAAACCAGCGTGGTTGACCACGATTCGGACAATTTGGGAATGAAAGAAGAGAACAGCCGCTATCTCTTGGCTCACACGCTTTTTGTGCAATCGGAATTCAAGTGGAAAAAGTGGTTCTTTTTTGGCGGCATCCGTCAGAATTATTTCCAGACCTTGAACAGATTCCGGACCGAACCCCGAATTGTCGCGACTTTCGAGCCTACAAAAGGCTTGCAACTTTCGCTTCAGGGCGAACTCAAAAGCCAGAGCGTGCAACAGGCCGTAGATTTGCAGCAGGATTTCTTCGGACTCGAAAAAAAGCGATGGACGGTGGCCGACAATCTCGAAACGCCATTAATTACCTCAACCCAAACGTCGTTTTTAGTCTCGTTCAAAAAGAAAAGCTGGTTGCTTTCGGCCGAACCTTTTTACAAACGCGTGCGCCACATTACCAGTCGCAGCCAAGGTTTCCAGAACCAATTTGAGTTTGCCGACGCGGTTGGCGAATATCGCGTGTACGGAATCGAGTTTCTCGCCCAAAAACAGTGGACGAACATCACGGCTTGGGCAAATTACCAATACAATCGCAATTACTACCATTTCGACGCTTTCACGCCAACCGAATTTCCGAACATTTACAGCATTCCGAATGCGCTCAGGTTTGGTGCGGTTTACGACGATCTCAAATGGCAGTTCGCTCTCGGCGCCAATTGGCTTTCTGGGAAATATTACACCGAAACCACGTCGCCTATCCCGATTTTCGACGAAAACCAAAACCTCGCGATTCCTTACGGCAAGCCAAATTCGCGTCAATTGGACGAATATTTCCAAACGAATGCGTCTGCAAGTTTCTCGCATCAGTTGTCGCCCAAGATCAAACTCAAAATTGGCGCATCGGTACAAAACCTGTTCGACCACAAAACCGTGATAAACCGCAGTTACCGAATAAACACGGTAGACGCGACAATCCAGCAGGTAAACATTTCGTCTTTGGGAAGAACTTTCAGTGCATTTTTGAGAGTGTTTTTCTAGAAGTCAAAATCGAGTCGCAATCACTTTTCACCAATCACGAATCACTTTCCACCATTCACTAATCACTTTCCACCATTCACTAATCACTATCTCGCATTCGCCAAAATCCGGATATCGGCAATCTCGAGAATGTGTTTCTGATAGCCCGTAACCGTAGCGTTGATCATGGCTTTCCCGACCTCATCGATTCTCAGCACCTGTTTGGGCACGAACAACTTCATCGCTTTTCCGATCCATTTGTAGATCGTATTCCAGTTTTTCTGGCCTTTTACGGGAAGCATCGCTCCGGGACGAAAGTTGTAGACCGATTTGAAACCGAGCCGCATCAGATCGTTCTCGGTCTTGCCTTTTACCCTTGCCCACATGGTTTTTCCGTGTTCGGTTGAATCGGTGTAACTCCCGGAAACGTAGGTAAAAACCGAATTCGGGTTGATGGAAACAATGGTTTTGGCAAAATCGAGCGTAAGGTCGTAAGTGAGTTTGGTATATTTTTCTTCGGACATTCCTATGGAACTCACGCCGGCGCAGAAAAAACAGGCGTCGTAGTCTGCAACTTCCGAGATGAAATCTTTCACTCTCGAGAAATCCGGCACGATCATTTCCTTTAGTTTCGGATGTCGCAGATTGTATATCTTCCGGTTCACGATAAGCACTTCGGACACTTTTTCGTTCGCGAGACATTCCAGCAGTACGCCCTCGCCTACCATTCCGGTCGCTCCTGTGATGATTACCTTGATTTCCATAGTTTCGTTTTTGATTAAAGTTAGGTCGTTATTACACGAAATCACATCCGCGGAAGCGAAATCTTAACAAAAAAGCCACAGCGTGAACCGTGGCTTTCTTTTTGGGACGAATCCCAAGCTTCACAAAAGTATCAGAGTGACGGCGCCTGAGGAAAATCTACAGGCACGTTCGTGTTGGCAAAAACGTAATTGGTGAACGAACGGATCACGATCAACGCATTCAATTCGACCAAAGCGGCCTCGTTATAGCCAAAATCGAAAAACGCGTCAAGTGCTTGCTGGCTGGCTTTTCCTTTGTTTTCGGAAATCGATTTTGCCAAGGCCAATACGGCGTTCAGTTTTTCATCGGCGAAAGCCACTTTACGGATGGCGATCGTGTCTTCTAGAGAATAACCGCGCATCTGACCCAAAGCTGTGTGGGCCGCCAAACAGTAATCACAGCTGTTCACTTGTGATACGATAAGGTTGATGGCTTCTTTCTCTTTGGGCGAGAAACTGTGGGCGTGACCTAGCTCGCCCTCGAAAGCGAACATGGCTTTCAAGGCCGGAGCCGAATAGCCGATCGTGGCATAAAGGTTAGGGATTTTTCCCATTTTCTTTTGGACGCCATTCAGGATTTCCTGAGCATCCGGGCTGAGTTGTTCCAATGTAGGAACGGCAATTGTTTTCATGATTGCATATTGGTTTGTAACGTTTGTTGCAATTTTTGTTCTTTTTGGATTTTTGAAGGCCCGACCAACTTCAAGAAAGTCAGCACTGCCGCCAGAACAACGACGACGAGCCCGATATTGACCCACGACAAAGCCTGGGCCGTTTTGATGTCGAATGTATTTATGAGACCATATCCCACAAACGAACTGATGACGTAAATGCCGCCTCCGGTGAGTCCGCTTGCCGTGCCCGCGAATTCGGTGAATCTTCTTAAACAATAGGCATAAACCGTATTGAACATAAAGCCCGAAAGCAAGTGTATGGGCAATGTAAGCGCGATGAGCAGGTAGACGTTTTCGGTGAACCCGAGCGTAACGGCCATTGCTGCCACCGTTAGTACCTGGAGCGCAACCGCACTACCAAGTTTTTTTGCCAAAGGCATATCGATGAGTATTTTGGAAAGGATGCCGCCACTCATCAAAGCTACTCCAGACAGAAGCGAGCTGTAGCCAGTCACGACAGCGGTTTGGTGATAGACGCGCTCAATTACGAACGGACTTACCATTCCGTAAATGACCAGAAACGAGTAAGTGATTCCTATGATGAGTAATCCGACAGAGAAATCGCCCGTGCGCAAAATCTTGCCGTAAATGGACGAAATGTTGGTCCAGTTGAACTGTGTGAACTTCTTGAGCGATTCACCACTGAACCGGAGTTCGAGCAAAAGCAAGACCAAAGCCGCTATTCCCAGAAACCAGAAGTTCGATTGCCAACCAAAAGCCTGCTGCAGATAACCGCCCAGAAACGGAGCCAGAATGGGCGCGGTTGCCCAAACGATCGAGAAAAGGCTGGTGTAGTTCTTGAGTTTTTCGCCCGTGAACATATCCACAAAAAAAGCGCGTTTCCCAACGATTACCATAGAAACCGCGACGCCTTGCAAAACCCTCATGACGTAGATCACATAAATGTTCGGGATCAACGCGATCGAAAAACTCGCCAGTATAAAAATGATCAAGGCCGAAATACTGATGCGGTAACGCCCATAAGCGTCGAGAATCCCTCCAATGAAAAGCTGGCTGAAACCCGAACTCACCATAAAAAGCAAAAGTGAAAGCTGCACGGCCTGTACCGAAACGCCAAGGTCTTTGGCCATTGCCGGAAGCGACGGCAGATAAATATCGGTGGCGAATCCTCCCAAAGGAATCAACGCAAAGGCGAGAACCGAACTGATCTTTAGATTTTGCAGCGACTGTGTTTTCATGATCTGGAAAAATTATGGCATCTGGAGCGTTTTACTCCAGATGCCCGTTTTATCAACCGTGTGCGGCAACTGAAACCTCGTTCCAGGATTTCCAGGTATCGAGTTTTTCTTCGTAAACGCGTTTTGTTTTGTCGTATCCGAGTTTACCAAGGAACAAACGCAATGGCGGATTCTTGCTGTCGATGAGTTTCAAGATAGCCGGAACGGTTGCGGTCGGTTTTCCGTAATCTTCTGGCAACAAACCTTCTGCCGACGCCAAAGACGCTTTCAAATCGTCATAAGCCGGAATCGACGCACTTTGTACGGCAGACGCACCACCAAAATCTGTGGTGTAACCGTTAGGTTCGATAAGCGTTACGTGAATCCCAAACTCGGCGACTTCACTGGCCAAAGCCTCACTCATGCCTTCAACAGCGAATTTGGTGGCGTTGTAGATTCCCAAAGTAGGCAAAGTCCACACGCCCAAAACGCTCGAAAGCTGGATGATGTGACCGCTTTTCTGTTGGCGGAAAATCGGCAAAGCGGCTTGTGTTACCCAAAGCGTTCCGAACACGTTGGCTTCGAAAATGTCTTTGGTTTCTTTCTCGCTCACTTCTTCGATTGCCCCGAAAACGCCGTAACCCGCGTTGTTGATCACCACGTCGAGCGAACCAAAATGATGGTAGGCCAGATTCACGGCGTCGGTTGCGGCTTGTCTGTCTGTGATGTCCAAAGCGATCGGCAGGAATTGATCTGGATATTGGTCTGCGAATTCGGCCAGACCCGAAATGTTTCTTGAAGTCGCGGCCACTTTATCGCCTCTTTTCAAAAAGGCTTCCACCCAAAGTTTCCCGAATCCTTTTGACGCTCCTGTAATAAAAATAGTTTTCATGTTTTCTTTACTTGATAATTGACAATGGATTATTGCCAATTGATTATTGATTAGTGATGTGATTATGTCCTTTTGACGATACAAAATTAGCACGCCTTTCTCGCCAGAAATAGTACGAATCAGCTAAAGAATGGTACAGAAATACGAAAGCGCCAAAAATCGGTTTGCTTATATAGGAATCGCGCGCGAGGGTTTGACAAACAACAAATTGCCCAAAACCGACTCTCGTAAATATGTACCATTCTTTCGTCGAAATGGACTATTTTCTTAGGTAGAAGCATCGGAAATTTGTACTGTCACAAAACACAAAAAATCACATCATGAAAGCAATTGCAATAAAGAATCCGGGAGGCGTTGACCAATTCGAGTACATCGACATAGAAAAACCGACTCCGGCCGCGGGCGAAGTGCTCGTAAAGGTGAAAGCCATCTCGATAAATCCGGTAGACGTAAAGTCGAGAGCCGGAAAAGGCGTTTACGGACGCATCAAAACCGAAAGCCCGATCATTCTGGGTTGGGACATTTCGGGAGTGGTTGAAACCAGCAACAGCGTACTTTTCAAGGAAGGCGATGAAGTCTTCGGAATGGTAAATTTCCCGGGACACGCCAAAGCCTACGCCGAATACGTGATCGCTCCGGCCGACCAGATTGCGCCAAAACCCGCAAATGTCTCTCACGAAAATGCCGCAGCGGCCACACTCGTCGCTTTGACGGCTTATCAGGCGTTGGTCAAGAATGCGAATGTTCAGAAAGGACAAAATGTTCTCGTGCACGCGGCTGCTGGCGGCGTAGGACACATCGCGGTTCAGATCGCCAAGCATTTGGGTGCGACCGTTACCGGAACTTCATCTGCCAAAAACCGCGATTTCGTGCTTGGGCTTGGCGCCGACCATCATATAGATTACCACAATTTCGACTGGAAAAACCACGGCCGTGAGTTCGACTTCGTACTCGATACCGTTGGTGGCGACAACATCGACAATTCGCTCGAAGTGACCAAAGCCGGTGGCACGATAATCTCGATCCCGACCGGACTCAACGAAGCCGTAACCGAAAAAGCCAAAGCACAAAACGTGAACGGTTATTTCATGCTCGTACAATCGGACGGAAAAGACCAGAAGAAAATTGCCGACTGGCTCGAAACCGGCGTGATCAAGCCGTTCGTATCCGAAACATTCCCATTCGAAAAAATGGCCGAAGCGCACCTTTCGCAAGAAACCGGCCGCACATTGGGAAAAATCATCGTCACACTCTAATATCCAAATCATGAAAAAACAACTCATTGGACTTCTTTCGCTGCTCGTCGTGGCCTGTAGTCCGAAAAAAGAACAAACAGAAGAAAAACAGGCAGAAACGAAAGTGGCAGAAACGCCCAAATTGGAAGAAGTTTTTGCCGACAGCACTTACCAACTCACCGGAGTCGCGGTTTCACAAGACAATCGCGTGTTCGTGAACTATCCTTATTGGTTGGACAAACACAGTTACTCGGTTGTTGAAATCGTCGACGGAAAACCGATTCCTTACCCGAACCAGGATTGGAACAGCTTTAAAAAAGGCGAAGACGGACAACAAAAATTCGTGACCGTACAATCTGTGGTTACAGACGACAAAGGTTTTCTTTGGATCGTTGACGCCGCGGGAATCGGGCTTGGAAAAGTGTACCAAAACAGCGCGAAAGTCGTAAAAGTGAATCTTAAAACAAACGAGATCGATCGCATTTACAGGTTTCCGCAAGACGTGGTTTCGGAAAATGTCTACCTGAACGACATTAGAATTGACAACCAAAACGGTTTCGCCTATCTCACGAATTCTAATACGGGCGGAATCGTCGTGCTAGACATCAATTCTGGAAAATCTCGTTTGGTTCTGGGGAAATCCGATACGGTAAAATCGGACCCAAATTACCACTTCTCGCCTCTGGGATCGGAACTGAAAACGGCCGACGGAAAAGCGCTGAAAGTGAACTCGGACGGCATCGCGCTTACGCCAGACAACCAATTCCTGTACTACAAACCGCTTACCGACAACAAACTTTACCGCATCAAGACCGATTTGCTTCGCGACTTCAAAACACCCGAAACGACACTTGAGAAATCGGTAGAAAAACTGGGCGATTTCACCACGACCGACGGAATGATTTTCGACAAAGACGGCAATCTCTATCTGGGTGATCTCGAGAAAAGCGCCATCGTGAAAATCACGCCAGATTTGAAGCAACAGGTTTTGGTCACCGACGCCAAAAAACTCATCTGGCCAGACAGTTACAGCATTTCAACCGACGGCTATCTGTACATTTCGGTTTCCCAGATCCAGTACATGCCTTGGTTCGGACAGCCGAAATTTCCGGGTGCGTTCAAGGTTTACCGACTCAAAATCTAAGTCATGGAAACTTTTCTGCAAAAATTGGCCAGCGCCCAAAGCTACTTTTTCAACTTCATGCGACTCTCGATTTTCGTGGTCATGATCTGGATTGGAGGTTTGAAAGCGTTCAAGTACGAAGCCGACGGAATCGTTCCTTTTGTGGCGAATAGTCCGTTGATGAGCTTTTTCTATGAACATCCGGACCAATATCAGCAACACAAGAACAAAGAAGGCGAACTCGTTGCGGGCAATATCGCCTGGCACGAAAGCAACAACACTTATGTTTTCGCCTACGGTTTGGGAACGGTGATCGCGATTATAGGATTCCTGGTACTGGCCGGAATCTGGTCGCCAAAACTCGGGCTTATTGGCGGATTGCTCACGTTTGGAATGTCGCTTGTCACTTTGTCTTTCCTGATAACGACTCCAGAAACTTTCGTACCGGATCTGGGCGGACCCGATTTTGGGTTCCCGTATCTATCGGCAGCCG